>NZ_JBDNAI010000087.1:0-50541 GCF_039768515.1 Wenyingzhuangia sp. | reverse complement strand
TCATATAAGCCCCTTCAGCAAAAGTCCAATTGGTATTATTATCACCTGGAACCATTTGTTCTCTTAACTCCGATCGAGAATATTTTGTGTTTGCTGTGGTTGCGTTACTAGGAAATGCATAAAAATCTAAAGTTCCTTTGATAGAATCGTTATACATATAAGGAATTAGCCTTTCATCCGTTGCGTAATCAAGAATTTCTGGAGGCTCGATATTCATGGCGCCTCCCTTTCTGTTTAGTTCAGGGGTGGTAACACTCCAATGACTTAAATCTATTTTTGAGAGTTTAACTTTTTTGCGTTTTTTCTTCTTCTTTTTAGCTTTTATTTCTTTTTTAGTTTCAGAAACGCTACTTGTCTTTTCTTGACAAGTAGCGTTTAATGAAACTAAAATTATTAATCCTAAGATTAATGTTTTAGCACAATTCCTCATGTTGTTGAGTTTTATTAATCTATTCTGCTGGGTAAAGTTTTACATTATCTATGTAAGCATCTTTAGATGTTACAGCGTAAAATAAAATTGATACTTCACCGTTTGCATTCGATCTGAAAGGTAACTTCATCGTAGTTCCTCCTGAACAAGAGTTATCACCAAATTTACCATTAGCGATAGTACCTACATGCCTAACCAAAGGAATGCTAGCTACAGCACTCTCGCTGTCATCAAAATGACCATTTAATATAGTAGCAACCATACTATCTTCTCCATTACCTCCAGTTCTAATCGCATAACCATACTCAAGTACGTACTCTGTGTTAGGAGTTAGGTTAAAGGCTTGGTAAGCATACCTTGTATTTCCTGGGTTAACAGTACCTTCTAAGTCTGCTGCACTTTGGCTACTTGACCACTTAGCTCCTCTTGTTTTAGACCCAAGTGTTCCCTCATAATTTGTACAAGAACCGTCTGAGCTAGTACCAAAAGGGTTCGAATTTCCTAGACCAGCTATTTTCCATGCACCTCTAATGTTACCATCATCACTTGAATCACCATTTAATCTTTCAAAATCACCTTTAACCACTTCTGGATTAATAGAACCAAAAACCCCAACAATAACATCCATTGTTGTCGAAGTTGAAACTCCTGACTCGTTTGTCGTGGTTAAAGTTACAGTATAAGTGGATTCCTCTCCGTCATCAGCATACTCATGAGTAGGGTTTTGATCTTCAGAAACCTCCGATCCATCTCCAAAATCCCAACTGTAATTTACAGCAAGCTCTGAAGCATCTGTAAAAGTAACGGAATAGTCATTAGCATTACTATCAATAGTAAAGCTTGGTACTGAAAGAGATACTCTGTGTAAATATATATTATCAACGTTCAAAGTCGCTTCATCTGTAGCTACACCATCTGATCCTAATTCAAAAACAATCTCATTAATTGAGGTAATTCCTTCATCAGACAAATCAATATCAAAAGCAGTCCATTCGTTATCTTCTAAATCTTGTTCGTAGGTCTTTCCCCCCAAAGAAATCTTAACTTTATTAAGACCAATGCTATGAATAGAATGCAAATCAATGTGCAAACTATCAGCACTTTCTCCAGAAGCGAATGCATCTGCAATTGTTATTTCATCAAAAGATACTTTTCCAATTGTTGCACTCAATTTAGAATACTGCGCCGCATTGTTATCTCCTACCAAGGCAGCAATATACTGAGCTGTTCCTCCATCAAACGCAACATTTGATACTGAATTGGTATACGCTGATAAAGCATTTCCATCACTCAAAATAGACAATACATTTTCATTCTCTACATCTGGCGATGTAGGAACAGTTGCTAACGCAGTTGGTGTATGGATAATATCAATATTGTCTGTTAATACTTGACTATCCTCTTTACCATCAGACTTTCCAGTAACCGTTATGGTATAAGTTACCTTTTCTAATTCGTTTGGATAGTCATAAGTAACAGATCCTCCCTGCTCCGTGATGGTTAACATATCTTCTGTACTCGTATCATCACCAAAATCTACTTGGTATGAATCTGCTCCAACAGATAGAGGAGTAATGGATACAATGGTACCATCACCACTTACCTCTGCAGTAAAGCTGGACAAAACTACTTGCTTTATTCCGGAAGCTGTACTGGTAACATCTCCTGGCTCAAGCATCACATCAGATTGACATGATGACAAGATAAGACTTGAAACAACCAAAGTACTTATTCCTTTTTTTAATAAATTCTTCATATTTATTTGATTTTATTTCTTGTTTAAACTGTTAGCAACAAAGTTAATCCACCGGATAAACCTTAACATTATCGACATATGCGTCTACTGGTGTAGAAGCTGAAATCCAAATAGAAGCTTCTCCACTTGCAGGAGCGGTAAATTCTACATATAATTTATTGAAAACTCCCTTTCCGTCTACTACAGTACCTTCTTCTCTACCTAGAATCTGAGTTGCATCACCTTGTGAGGCCACGAAAGCATCTGCACCATCAGTGTGATATCCATTTAATACCTCTGCAATGATTTTTCTTCCTCCTACAGGATCTGCAGAAACATCAGTTTTTATTGAATACTGTAATTCTAAAATATACTTGAAACCAGCGGTTATTGTAATCGGCTGGTAAGCAAATCTAGAACCAGACTTTCTAGTTATTGATCCGTCGGCAGCTACCTCAATAGACGTACCTGCTGTCCACTTAGCTCCACCTGATTTTCCAGTTCCTAAATCTTCTCCGTCAATATTCAATGGTGAACCATCACTACTGGTATTGAATGAAGTAGTTGTTCCATCTGTAAAAGAGTCAATTTCCCAACCGTCACGACCACTCTCGAAATCTGGATTAATAATAACCGGAGTTACGGGACCTGGTACTACTTCAACATCAAAAGTACCTGTATTAGATACATTATTTCCATCTGTAGCTGTCAAGGTAACTTGGTACGTAGCTTCTAAATCTGCAAAAGTATACTGTGGATTGATCTCAGTAGTAGTTGTTCCATCAGGAAACTCCCACAAGAAAGTGATGGCCTCAGATGATGTATTTGTAAAATTAATAACATAATATCCTGCAGGATCTGCCAAGTAAGTAAATGCTGCTGCTGGTGGCACAAGATCTTCAACTGATCCTGTATCTGGCAATTCAAAAGCATAAGGATCCTCACAACTTACCAAACTAGTGGCTGCTAAACTTAGCAGCACTAGATTTGTTTTTAATATTTTTTTAAATAAAGTTTTCATTCTAATTGAAATTTATAAATTATTAATACCCTGGATTTTGAGACAACAAACCTTTACTTAAGTTTATTTCACTCTGAGGAATTGGCAACAATAAATCTGTTGTGGAAAAAGTATACCCCATTTCGTCTGCATGGTTTTGTAAAACTTCAGCCGCAATACCAAATCTTTGTAAGTCAAAGAAACGTTGGTTTTCGAAAGCCAATTCTAATCTTCTTTCTCGAATCAAATCTTCTTGAGTAATTAAGGTAGTATTAACTGGTGAACCCACTGCTCTTGCTCTTACCGCATTGTACGATGACAAAGCACCCGGATCAGTAGTGGTATTTGCACCTGCCATAATAGCTTCAACATGTAACAACAACACATCTGCATACCTTAACACAATCCAATCGTTACCTGCTTTACGAGGAATAATCTCAGAAAAATCTCCATCAGAAATTCCATCAGGAAAATATTTTCCAACCTCGTATAAGGATAAATTATTCAAAGACACTCTATATGAAAAATCACTTCGTACTGTTGCAGCATCTCCTGTAAATGCGTTCACAAGGTTATCATTAGGAATATTTAATCCGTCTTGGCGACCCACCTTAGAATCGAATTCCGAAGAGAATCCTTGAGCATCAGCATCTATACCAGAAATATATCCAATAGAAAATATCACTTCATCATTTCCTGTTTCATTATAGAAAATATCATTGTAATCAGCTTCCAAGAGGTATGTACCTGAATTCACAACAGCCTCACAAAGAGACTGAGCTCCTGCATAATTTGGCTCGTCTAAGGATAAGAAAACTTTTGCAAGTAAAACTTGCGCAGCTGGCTTACTAGCTCTATTCTTTGTTGTTGCCTCACCCATGCTTCCAACAGCATACTCTAAATCTTCAACGATCGCTCCATAAATTTCTGATGATGCCACTCTTTTATATAGCACATCTGAATCTTCTGGACTTACAACTGATAAAGTTAATGGAACATCACCATATAATCTCACCAAATTAAAATAGGCATAAGCTCGTAAAAATCTAAGTTCACCTCTGAAAGCATCTTGATTGCTTTCATTTGCAACCTCTACGTACTGCAACATGTTATTGGCTCTAAAAATCACTTCATACATACTCTGGTAGTAATCCATTGATTCCGCATTTGTTGCTTCTACGATATACCTATGAAAATCTGCTTTAGAACCCTCAATAGTAGCTGCTCTGGTATTGTCAGAGCGGTGCTCTGTTAATAAATACTCAAATTGCACACCTTTATTGGTCTTTATCACACTACTGGTCGTTTCCTCTGGAATCCCTTGGATAGCATCATAGACACCCAAGATTCCTTGCTCCACATCTGTATCATTGCTGAAAAAAGATGAATTTGTCACTAATGATTCTGGCTCAGGATTAAGGAACTCATCAACATTACATGATGATAAAACGCCTAAAACTGCAAAAGCCATATATTTTATATACTTCATAATAGTTGTTATTTAAAATTAAAAGTCAATATTTAAACCTAATGTCATTGTTCTATACTGAGGAGTACCTGCTCTTTGCCCTCCACTAGTTAACACTGCATCTGTGTTGCTATCAGAATGTTCTGGATTGAAACCGTGATAATTTTCATCCATGGTGTAATAAATTAAATTCTGACCTGTTGCATACAATCTCAAAGACTCTAACCCAAACTTTGACAAAAATCCTTTTGGAAAACTATACCCAACATTTACGTTACGCAAGGAAAGATAGCCAGCGCCTTGTACAATATCATTTGTTAGGACCCTATCCTGTAAGAAAGTTGGATGAGAGATCAACTCATTTTGGACAGCCAACTCAGCACCTTGATCGATAGTCCCTCCTTGCCAATGCGTGTAAAAATACTGATCACCAACATTTCTAACTTGTGAACCATGACTTCCTTGAATCATAAATGACAAGTCAAAATTCTTAATTTTAAAATCATTTGTCATACTCCAAACCAAATCTGGATAAGGATCTCCTAATACTGTTTTGTCTGAATCTGAAATGATTCCATCACCATTTAAATCTTTTACGATTACCTGTTCAGATTTTCCATTGATTGGGAAATAAGGTGTATCCCAGTATTCATTTGGCAAAGGTTTAGTATCATCTACTACGTAACCGTAAAAAGAGGATATCGGATTACCCGAAGCATTAATCCATTCTGTATTTCTACCATAAGTATCTTGAAGTATTTGACCATCAGAGTCAGCAAAATCAACCAACTCATTCTTCAAAGTTGTTGCGATTACAGAAGTTGTCCACTTAAAATTCTCATTAGCAATATTTCTTGATTTGATTTCTAATTCTAAACCCGTATTCGCAACTTGACCAATATTCACAATCCCTGAATAGAAACCAGTGACAGCTCCTACTGGGTTGTTCAACAACAAATTATAACTCTCTCTTTGGAACCAATCCACAGAACCTGTAATTGTATTGTTAAAAAATCCGTAATCAATACCCACACTTAAATCCTTATTTGCTTCCCATTGAAGCGCTGTATTGGCAAGGTTGCTTGGGTTTGGTGCTGTTGAAGATACATTATTAACTGCATAAGTATCTGAATCTAACAATGAGATATATGGAAATCTGTTTATTGTATTGTTCCCCAAATTACTAAAGTTCTCATTTCCTGTTAACCCGTAACTAGCTCTTAGCTTTAGAACACTTATCACATCGCTTTCTAGCAAAAATTCTTCTTTATGAGCATTCCACCCCAAAGATACTGCTGGGAAAGTACCCCACTTACTATCTACACCAAACACTGAACTACCATCTCGTCTTACCGAAGCATTTAACAAATACTTTTCTTTAAATGCATAATTCAATCTTGCAAAATAACCTATCTTTCTTCTGGTCTCATTGAACTCTGACCATGTTGAAACTGCAGTTGCAGCATTTAATGTTTTCACCAAATCATTAGTAAAACCGGTTCCTGTAACCATAGATTCTTCATATCTTCTCTCTTGGAATGTCAAACCTAATAGAACATTGATATCATGATTCCCTATTGTATTTGTATAAGTCAATAAGTTATCATTCACCAACCTGGTTTTAGATTGATTTTGAAGATTCAACAAAGATCTAGACGCCCCATTGGCATGGTAATTTACACCATCATACCTATGTCTTTTTCTATTCTCAAGTGTAACCCCTAACTGAGTTTTGAATTTAAAATGATCATCTATTTTATATTCTAAATATGTTTTTCCAAAAATCTTTGTTTTGTACTCAAAGTGTTCTCTTTCTACATACTGAGCGTAAGGGTTAGAATCTCCTGAAGTTCTTGGACGAGTATCACTACCATCACCATCTAAATCCAACTCTACCAAATGATTTTCATAAAAGTAATCTCCTGCTTGAACATCGCTGTAATTATTTCTGTCTACAAACTGTAAAGACTCTTCTGTGTGATATATAGGCAACCAAGGTGACTGTCTTATCGGGTTGTGAATAGAAGTCGGCAAAGCTCTACGCTTAGAGTAAGAAGGTGTAGCCGTAATACCAACCTTCAATCTATCATTTAACTTACTATCAACCTTTACGTTTGCTGAGTATAGGTTATAGCTATCGGTAATAACAACTCCTTCATCACTCAAAGATCTCAAAGAAGTAGAGAACTTAGTGTCTTTTGATCCTCCTCTTGCAGAAAAAGAGTGACTTTGTACATTACCTCCATTAAAGAAAACATCCTGCCAATCTCGATCAACGCCTAAAGCATCTACCAAAAGCTGCATGTATTGAGTTCGTTCTGACACAACTCCTTCTTCGGACTGACCTGCTTCGTAAGCTGCCCAATCTGCAACAGATTTTTTGTACCCATCACTTTGGTGTGCTTCTTTACTTCCAAAATAAGTTTTATAACTAAACTTAGTCTTCCCTACTTTACCTTCTTTTGTAGAAATGATAATCACACCATTCGCTCCTTCAGAACCATAAATAGCAGCAGAAGCCGCATCCTTTAATACCTCAAAAGACTCAATGTCATTCATATCTAAGTTAGATAAGAAATCAGAATCTACAACAATCCCATCAACCACTAGGGCTGGACCTGTTTCACCAGAAATAGAACCAAAACCACGAATTGTAATTTTTGGAGCTGCACCAGCCTCAGCATTTGTAGTTTGAATATTTACCCCCGAAACCTGACCGATCAAAGCTTCATCAACACGTGAAACTGCAACTTGATCTAATTTTTCGTTTGTTACTTTTGAAATGGCTCCAGTTATGGTAGACTTCTTTTGTGTACCATACCCTACAACAACAACTTCTTCTAATGCAGATGCATCTTCCTGGAGCACCGAAGTTAAATTGTTTTGCCCTGATATAGATATTTCTTTGGTTTTAAACCCCAAATAAGAAAGCACAATAACGTCTCCTTTCTTAACTGAAAGCTGATAGTTTCCATCAAAATCTGATATGGAACCTATAGAACTTCCTTTGATGATTACATTTACACCTGGTATTGGACTATTATCAGATTGAGATAAAACCGTACCACTCAGATTATAATTCTCCTGAGCAAACAAAGCCAAATTGAAAAACAATAAAGCTATTAGTGTTATACTTTTTTTTAGTTTCATTGGTATTAGTGTTAAGTTAATTTAAAAAATTAATAAAGTTCGAATCACTCCAATAAACTAATTACTGTCTGTGATCGAATGTGTGTTTGTGTTTTTTTTTAGCCCTTATGACTTACCTTATCAAACAATAAAGTTGTTTCTGAAGACTGTTAAAATTGATTTTTTTGTATTTTTTTTTTAGCGATAGTTTATTAAATTTTAGGTTGTTTTTTTGGTTTACCAAATTGGATAACCAAAATGGTTGACCAAATATATATTTAATATGTTACAAAACAAAATTATTTTATGAGCAACTGAAAAAAAACAATAATGTGTGCTATCCAAACATTGGGTATCAAACTAGAGTAAATTTTCTGAAAATGAACCAAAAGGAACTTCATCCTAAGCTATAAAAGCAAAAAAGAATCTATTGGAAAACCAATAGATTCTTTTTGCATACTTTGAAAGTAATATTTTGTGTCTTTTTTTTTATAAAAAGCTACAAGTTTAACCACCTAGATTTACTCCAGATTAGGGTTACTATCAATTTCTGTGTTAGGAATTGGAGTTAAATAATCCGCGTCTGAAAATTCAGGTCGAACTTCTAAACCATTAGGACCGAATGCCTGTGCTCCAATCTTTCTTCTAGCAATATCGTACCATCTTTTACATTCAAAAGCTAGTTCATATCTTCTCTCCTCTAGTACATCATTTACAGTTACTGTACCTGAAATATCAGCAGGAACAGAAGTATTAGAATAATCGTTCGCCCAAGAACCTCCAGCTCTAGCTCTTGCTCTAACCAAATTCACATAAGTCACAGCATCTTGTTGATTCCCAATTTCAACAGCTGCTTCTGCTGCAATCAACAACACCTCAGCATAACGCATCATAGATGGGTTGTGACTTGTCGCTCTTACAGCTCCTCGAGCAAATGTCCCAGGAAAACGATAGTACTTCGCAATAAATGGTCTAGCCAAAGCTTGTTCATGTACAGAACCATCTGCAGTTCCAAATTCAGTATAGTTAACTTCATAGGCCTCGTCTGGAGTATCTTCGTTAGAATCGTGATCCCCAAAGAATACTGCTTTATCATCAAAACTTACAGCTCTTCTATAGTCACCTGCTGGCCAGTCATTAAAAACCTTAATTTCTGGGACAACTTGAGCCCAACCTCCATTTCCAGCTCCGAAACGATAATTGTTTCTAATACCTGTCATTGGTGCAACTTGATCATAAGCATTATCGCTAGCCTCTACATTATTATAATCTAAAGCAAATATTGGCTCTTTTGAAGCGTCTATAACATCTGCATTAAATAAATTTTGAAAATCTGAGTCTAACTCATAGTCATATGCTGCTTTGTTGTTTATCACTTCTTTTGCTTTGTCATATGCATCTTGCCAGTCACCCTTTGTCAAATAAACCAGTGCTAAATAAGATTTTGCTGCTCCTGCGGAAGGTAAAGATCTTGCAGGTTGTGTATTCGGCAAATGAGCCTCCGCAAATTCTAAGTCCTTTATAATTCCCTTATAAACATCTTCTGCAGAGGTCTTATTAATTTTAGCTTGTGCTTCTGCAGTTGTTGCAGTAACAGGTTCCGTTAAATATGGAACTTCTCCGAATAACCTTACCAAATGAAAGTAGTAAAATGCTCTCATGAAATAGGCTTGGGCTACAACTGGATTTTTTTCGGCATCTGGAACATCTACTAAAGCAGCTCCTGCAATAGCTTCATTAGCGGCTGCAATACCTCTGTAAATTCTGTTCCATGGGTCGTAAACCATTTCATTGTCATCCGTGATTGTATGGGTATCCATTTCAACTCTTCTGGCAGTAGAACCTGTTGGTCGAAATGCAGCCATGTCAGAACGTAACATCAATGCATTAGACAGCTTTCTTCCCCAAATTTGCTCATTGTATGCGTGTGCATAAGTAGCATTTATCGCAGTTTGAATATCTTCAGTAGTCTGAAAGAATCCCTCCGGCGCTAATAAACCTTTAGGTTCTTCTACTAGATCAGAACATCCAGTTACTGATAAACCGATCAGTAACAATAAATATTTATATGTTTTCATATTATATATGTTTTAAGTAATTATTAAAATTTAATATTTAAGCTAAAGTTCACAGACTGTAAAGTTGGGTAGTTACCAAAGTCAAAACCTTGAGCAGTATTTCTCTTAGTGTTGTTTGAACCACTACCACCAAAATAACTTACCTCAGGATCTAAACCAGAATAATCTGTGATGGTGAATAAGTTTTGAGCACTTACTGAAAGTCTTACATTCTCAAATCCAATCTTTTCAACAATATTTTCAGGCAAATTATATCCCAAAGCAACATTCTTTAATCTAATGTAACTACCATCTTCTACAAAACGAGAAGATATTTCTCTAGTAGAATTATTTCCTGCACGAGGAGCACTTCCATCTTTTGAAGCATTGAAGTAATCATAAGTTGTGTTAGACTCTCCGTTATACAACTGTACGTTGGTCATGTTGAATATTTCTCCACCTTGTGAACCTTGAATGAAAATATTTAGATCCCAGTTTTTGTAAGAAAGATTGTTGTTAAATCCGTAAGTGAAATCAGGATTTGGATCACCAATAATCGTTTGATCCTTAGCACCTCTTACACCGTCACCGTCTAAATCCTTAAACAATGGATCTCCTTCTAAAGTAGTCGAGGAAGCGCCTACTGTTCCTTCTGGTAAATCACCTCCTTGGTGAACACCTACGTAATCATAACCCCAAAATTGACCAACTGCTTCTCCCTCTCTCAAGATATAGGTATTACCTACACTAAAATAACTAGGCGCAGCACTATTAAACCAATCTGTATTGTTCAATAACTTCACAACTTTATTTTTGTTAGTTGACCAATTTATGTCGGTATTCCAACTAAAATCTTTTGTAGAAATTACATTCGCATTCAAAGAGATCTCAAATCCTTGATTATTAATTTCTCCAACGTTTGCTAAAATCTCATCATTTAGGAAACCAAAATATTTTGGTAATCCTGTATTACGCATGATCAAATCTTTAGTATCAATATTATAATAATCTAAAGAAAGGTTGATTCTGTTTTTCAGTAAACCTAAATCTAAACCAATATTTGTTTGAACTGAAGTCTCCCATTTTAAATCTGGATTAGACGGTTGATCTGGAGTTACTGCATTTACTTGCTGTCCATTTACAGAAGAGTAAATAGCTCTCAGACTTGCCAATGATCCGTATGGTGAGATGGCTTGATTTCCAGTTTCACCCCAACTCGCTCTTAGTTTTAAATTAGAAACCGCTTCTACGTTTTGGAAAAAACTTTCATTTGATATTTTCCAACCCAATGCAGCTGATGGAAAAGTCGCGTACTTTTCATTTTTTGAAAAGTTAGATGCTCCATCACGTCTTATAGTTGCAGTTAATAAGTATCTATCATCATAATCATAGTTCACTCTCCCAAACTGTGATAATGTTTCTGAAACTCTTCTAAAAGAAGTTGGCTGCATTGTAACCGCACCTGCATTTAGATTGTGATACCCAACACTATTTGACGGAAATTTTTGAGCTCCTGCTGTAAAAGTTTCATTTGAATCTTTTTGATAAGAGTACCCTCCTAATAAAGTTAATTTACCTTTACCGATTTCTCTGATGTAAGTCAAATAATTCTCACTCAAAATAGTTGATCGCGTACTATTCAACAAAGTAGCTTCTCCTCCTTTTTGACTTGCCGTAACAGGTAAAGTTGAAGGTAAGAAAAGACCTTCTGTTTGGTTAACAGAACTGAAACCTAAAGTTGTTCTGAAAGTAAGACCCTCTAAAATATCGTAGCTTAAATAAGAATTTGCTCTGAAATTATCCGTAATTGTCTCGTTAATTCTTTCTGTAGCAACCGCGTAAGGGTTATCAAGGAAATCTCCTCTAGTATCTGTTTGAAAACTTCCATCTTCAGCGATAACCCCAAGGTCTGGTGAAAATCTCATAGACAAAGTAACCACATCATCATTTCCAGCAGTAACACCTCCTGATGCTTGTGTTGCTATTCCATTTTGAGTACTTCTACTTCCAAAAAGATTAAGTCCTAATTTTAATTTATCTGTAACTTGTGAATCTATGTTTGATAAGAAAGTTGCTCTCTCAAATCCAGAATTCACAACAACCCCTTCTTGTTTGAAATAATTTCCAGACGCATAAAAGTTTGTTTTTTCAGAACCCCCAGAAAAAGAAAGTTGATGATTTTGAGTATTCCCTTGTTGATAAATTAAATCTTGCCAATCTGTGTTTTCAGAACCTCCACTATAACTAACAGGAGATTCTCCTGCAGTTAGAGCTTGGTTGTTAAACACCTCTTGTTGATAAGTGGCAAAATCTCCAGCATTCAATAAGTCTAACCTGTTAGCTGTATTTTGAACAGCATAAGTAGAGTTTAACTCAATATTTAACGCTCCTTTTTTACCTTTTTTCGTGGTAACTAAGACAACTCCATTAGACCCTCTTGACCCATAAATAGCTGCCGCAGAAGCATCTTTTAACACCTCTAAAGAAGCAATGTCATTTGGTTGAGGCATTGCACCACCAACAAAACCATCTACTACTATTAATGGTGAACTACTTGCGTTAATAGAAGTATTACCTCTAATTTTGATAGAAATAGGCGCACCCGGCTCTCCTCCATTATTGGACTGAACAACAACCCCAGCTGCACGACCTTGTAATGCTTGAGCAGCATCTAACACTGGAAATGCTGTTAACTCTTCAGTCTTCACAGAAGATACTGAACCAGTCAAGTCACTTTTCTTACGAGCTCCATACCCTACAACAACTATCTCCTCTAGTTCAGAAGCATCCTCCTCTAGATATGTAGTTAAGGACGTTTGATCCGTAATCACAACTTCTTGCGAAGTAAAACCTATGTAAGAGACAACGACAACATCACCTGCTTTTACAGCAATTTGATAATTACCATCAAAATCTGAAATGGTCCCACTTGAACCTCCTTTAATAATTACGTTTGCACCTGGTACGGGACTTTGATCTGAATTAGATAAAATTTTACCACTCAGTTTAAACCCTCCCTGAGCAAACAAAGCTATATTGAAAAACAATAAAGCTATTAATGTTATACTTTTTTTTAGTTTCATTAGAATTAGTTTTTAGTTAGTTAAAAAATTTAAAACACTCTTTTAAAAGTTTAGTCAATCTTTAATAGAGCTTGGAATTCATAGTTTTAGTGCATATTAATCGTCATTTCAAAGATTAATGACATTTGTTAATTAGAGTTGGGCAAATACACAAACACCCTTTTTTTTTGATTAAGTTTTACCAATCATATAGTTTGTTTTTAGAGTTTGTTCTGGTAAACCAAATTGGTTAACCATTTCAATTCACCAAATATATATAATACAAACACATTTAACAAATATTATTTTAGGTTTTATCTCTTATTGCTAGTAAAAACCAAAAAATAATGAAGAAAGAATCATGAAAAAACTTTCTCCGAACAAAAATTAAAGCACAAAAAAAAAGAACTTCATATGAAGTTCTTTTTTTATTTTTTTGGACAATTCTAATTTTGCTATACGGTCAAAACTAAAAAAACTTATTATCTCTTAGCATGAGACAAATCAAATAATGATACTACTCTTCTTTATCACCAAAGTAAGAAACCTCTCCCCCACTCAAGAAATCTTCTCTTACCGGACTAAACGTGTCTATCAAAATACCCGACTCAAGACAAGTCGCTTCATGCCATAAATTAGGCTCAATGTAGACACCATCTCCAGCTTCAACAATTTTCTTAACACCATCTATTACAAATTCAAATTTTCCTGATGCACAAAAAGTAGCTTGGGTGTGAAAATGTTGATGTGGTGCGCCAGTAGCCCCTTTTTCAAACTTAACCTGTACCATCATAATTTGATTGTCGTAACCTAGAAATTTTCTAGAAACCCCTCCTCCGAGTTCTTCCCATTTCATATCTTTTGCCACCATGTACTTTTCACTAAATCGTTTCATATTCTTAAATTTTATTTTGTTATCTATTTTGCTCTACTTATATCGAGTGATTTGTTTTTGTGCTTACCAACTTTTTTAATGAACTAAGTAAGGTCCGTTCCATTCATATTGACGACCATCAATTCTTAATTTATGTTTTCTACTGGTATCAACTTGTTTGTTTGCTATTATGATCACTTTGGAAACATTATTTGTAGTTTTTATCGTAAAGGCTGTATAATCTTGGTCATCATAAACTACTTTAATGGTTTCAATATGACTCCTTGCATCTTCTGAAGACTCCGAAACATAATCATACCCACCATGAGACTCCAACACAGATGCAAACACAGTATTTGATTTATTTCTTCTTATCATGAAGCCTGCATCTCTTCTTAAATTAAATTTTGGATCATTCGCACCAATGCGTGTGAAAAACAATTTGTCATTCATGTCGGCGGTAGTAGTAATCGTATAATAAACACCTTTATTCAAAAATGAGAACTTTGTATTGTCTGCAAGAGGTTTTCCTATTCCTTCTACCCATAAATGTTGGTACCCATGCTTAGATCCCAAGGGAGCGAGAGTTTGATTACTGGTGTACTCAAAATTTGTTTGAATGACTTGTCCTTTAAAATAAAAAGGGAAATCGTACTGGTGAATATCTTTAGACACCACTCTCATCAAGTCAACTACATATGAACTCCCTAAAGAAGATTCCTCAATCATCATCATCGTTCTATGCAAATTAGTATCTGGGTAAGCATGATTTTCTTTGGCACTTATAATTTGAATTTTTTGATTGGATAAATCATAAAAACTCAACTCTGAATGATGTTTACTTCCCTCCTCATACTTACCTTTAAAATGAGAGATTTCGTCACGAACAATGGTATTATGAGCAATGGTCTGTTTGGCCCAAGTCTTGTTCTCCTTTAAATAATTCCCTCCTCCTTTTTGTTCAATATTTACAAATCTTGCCAATCCGTAATCTTGAATAACTTCTTCGCCATTATCAAATAAAGAATACGATAATTTATCGTAGTGCCCATGGCTCGACCCTTGAGCAGTATATTTAAAAACCAATTCTAAACCCGCTTGATCTGTTCTTAGCACACAAACTCCTCCTTCATCTCCTTCTGACCCATCACTAAGATTGACAGATTTCTTATGAAAAGGAAGGGCTTCTCCCTCTCTTATCGCTAATGCAACCATAAGCCCTGAGTCGTCAAGCAAAACCTTATTTTGTCGTTCTGCAATACTCAACAAACTCTTGTCTTGATTTCCAAAACAAAAAGCAATATCTACCGCAGAAACAACGGCTTCGGTGTAATAGGACATTCCTTTCTGACCATCATTGAGAGCAAAAAATTCACCATCTGCATCAGTTAAATTCAAAAGTGCATTCACCGATTTCAAAAGAACTCCGTTTTTGTAGTTAAAAATCTTTAGATCGGGTTTTACATTTTCCAATGCTTCTGCAAAAATCAAAAACGGATACATCGCATAACGCTGATAGTAAGGACCTTCGGTATAATAACCATCAGGAGAAAATGGTTCCTCTAGATTTGCTAAAAAACCTGCTTTTCCGTCTTTGTTTTTTATAAAACCTCCATCATCGTCTTTTGCATTTGCATCTAATCCGTCATCTTTTATACCATACAGAGCTCTTTCTAATAAGACATCGTCACCCATCACCAAGGCTATCATTCCAACAGCAGCATTTCCCCAAGTACTATGATTGTGTACACGATTGTAAAACTGTGGATTTCCTATAGATATAAAATCTGCAAAAGGTCTAAATAAGTTGTTTTCTAATCTATTGCGCTCTTTTTCTGATAAATAATCATATATACAATCATAAGCTTGACTCATATAAACCAACCAATTGGAATCATTCAAGCATTGCCAAAATAATTTACCCCTAGCATAAGACCTAGTTTTGGGATGAACTGGCAGTGTTTTGTACATCGCCTCATACTGCATCAACATATCTTTTACATAATCAGCATATTTTTCATCTTGCAGAATCTGATACAACACAGCTGCTTTTGGTAAAATTAAAAAGTTTTTTTTGTGACGAGCATGTGTATAACCCCCTGAATAATCTTTTGGAATGGGTGTATCTATCCCTGATGCCATCTCTAAGTCCACTTCCTCTTTTACCCTTTTCAATGTTTCATCAAAAAGAGGAACACGCCCTAATTCTTTCCTGATATTTTCTACACCTGACCGTGTTAAAACCAAGCTAGGGTGTTCTTGAGCATTCACTTGAAATGACACACTTAAAATCAGAAAGGTGGCTTTTATGATACAATAAAAATTCAATTTCATTTTGACTGTTTTTTTTGACAGATGTAATTAATACATCAACTTCATTTTTAAATTTTGTACAACTCTAAAATCCCCTGAATTTTTTATTTGATTATTTACGGGTTTTTGTCCTTTTTCTCCCCAAAGAACAGCAATAAACTTCACTGGGTTTTTTTCAAACGTATTTCCAAAAAAATCTGCTTGTACAATTCCTCTATTCTTTATTAGTATTTTATCTAAAGATTTTTTTCCTGAATGATATACTTTATTATGGCTAAAAACCAAATTACCTCCAATAGTAGATTCATCATAACCTCCTCTAAAATAATCTAATAGAACTCCTTCAATACGATTAAATGTTGAATTCTTAACAAATACAAATTCTGCATTGTAATCTCCTTTTGCTTCTGTTTCTTTGTTTAAAAGAAATCCTTTTTCTAGGTTATGAAAAGAGGAATTTAGCACAGAAATAGTATCCGCAAAAGAACCTTTGGAGACTTGTAATGCAGAGGTGAAATTTGAAACATCAACACCGCTTAAAAATAGATCATATGCTTTAGACATATTTTTTTCTAGTGTTGCAAAAGCATGTTGTTTTTTATTTCCTACTATTTTCAAGTGTTGCAAACGTAAATGCCCTTTTGGCTTCATTAAGAATGCCGTGTTTTCTGATGTAAAACTTAAGGTTGTTTGATTGTTTTTGTCTTCAGAGGTGATGGTTATCTTTTTATCTATACTTATTGGTGTATTGATTTCGTAGGTACCAGAATTTAACACAACCACATCTCCATTTTTAGCCTTTTCTAAGGTAGCTTCTAAATCTTTTGGATCAATGGTGAATATTTCTGGATCTCCTTCTTCTTTATTATGCTTAAACCAACTCGTTCCATATTTTGAGGAGTCAATTAAAAGTGTATTATCCTTTACAGGAATAACCATTGATCCTATCGCATTTTGATCTGCTCTCAACCTTCCAAACAAATCAGAGGTAATGGCTTTAAAACCGAAACCGCTAAAAACATCATCATGATTTAAGTTGGGTGCAAATAAATTTTCGGATATTTTATCAACTGAGAAATCCACCGTTTTTAATCCTTCGGATTTCACTTCACTTTCGTTTTTATTATTTGTAATGTTTTTTTCAAAAACAATACCATCTACGACATCATAGCTATAAATTGGCTTCTTAGCTACCTGAGAATTATAAATTAAATTATTAGCCAAAGTAGTTCTAATGGGTCTCGCTGAACGAATTTCAGATTTTGGTAATACGGCACGTTTATCCACATTGGAACCTACACTAAAAAACCAGGGTGTCGGACATTCTACAAATGAATTGTGGGCCACCACCACGTCTGTTACTTGGTTGTACCTATTCAATGGAGATTTGGGAATTCCATTCATCACTGCCAATGGAGCTCTAAACTCTGAACCTTTGAGCTTATAGAAATAATTGTTATAAATCCAGTGACCCGTATTCACAACTCTTATCCCTCCAATAAACTGGGAATTGTCGTTACCTATAAAAATATTTCCGTCTATGGTAGCATAGTTCCCATGTCTCAACACAAGAGATCCCTCGCTTTCGAAGAAGATGTTATTTTTAAAAATATTAAAATTTGATTTACTGGAAATAATCTCCACCTCTCCATTACACTTTTCAAAATAGTTGTTTGCCACATTTGTATAAGATGGAGTCATAGAAGTACCACTGTCTCCAATCTGCAAAGTTTCCCCATGCGGTCCTCCTTTTCTTGGTCTTGGACCGAAATGATTGTTGACAATTTGGTGATGATTATTGATATGCTGATTCCCTTTCAACCTCACCATTACAGTAGGTCCAAAATTGGATTTACCGGTAATATAACAATGACTCAGTTCATTGTGTTGACCCCAAAACTCAATCCAGTGGTCTGAAACATGCCTGTCTAGCTGTGTAAACCCATCTATAACACAATGGGTGACTTTAGAATGTGTCGCAATTGTTTTCTTATCTACTTTAAAAAGTATTACCTGTCCTGAAGGTGAATAACCATTTCTGAAATGCAAATCTTTTACAACCAAATGCTCTCCTCCTATTTTTAAATTAGATTTTCCCTCTATAAAAACTTCACCTGCAGTTTCTGCTCTCAATATGATTGGATGTTCTTCAGTCCCATTGGCATTGAAAACAATTTCAACATCTGTCCATACTCCGTTAGCCAAAACAATTTCATCTCCTGGCTTTGCCGTGGCTACTTTACTATTTAATTCTTTGAGATTAGTTACTTTTGCTACTGAAGATTCCTTTTTTAAATGACAAGAAAATAGCAGAAAAGCTGCGAATGATAAAATGTATTTTTGCATACCCATAATTACTTTAACTGGTTTACCAATTTGGTTTACCAAATGTATAGATTAATAGGTACTTGGCAAAGAATTAGTTTATAAAAATTTAATAAATATAGAAGGGACACTGCATTACAATTGCAACTACAAAATTTAATTTTTAACCTTCTAATTCATTGGCCTCAATTGAGCTAAAAAACAGTGCGTATTCTGTTTTGACAATAAAAAGATTAAAATTGGTCTCTAACCATTGGGTAATAATCCTATTTTTTTTCCTTTTTTAAGCATCAACTGATAAGCCTCATCGTATTCATTTGGAATCATACCATCTAAAATAGATTCTTTGATAAAGTCCTTAATCTGACCTATTTCTCTACAAGGTTCAAGCCCGAAAGTTTTCATGATGATTTCACCCGTTATTGGTGGTTCAAAATTTCTAACCTTATCTCGTTCTTCTACTTCTTTAATCTTTGCTCTGACAAGTTTAAAATTATTATGGTACCTCTTGAACTTATTAGGGTTCTTAGTGGTAATATCTGCTTCACATAAAGTCATTAAACTTTCAATCTCATCTCCCGCATCAAAAACCAATCTTCGTATAGCAGAATCTGTAACCTCTGAGGCCAAGACAATCGGCCTTGAACTTAGTAATACCATTTTTTGCACAAACTTCATCTTATTGTTTAATGGCAGTTTTAACCTCTTAAAAAGTTTAAAAACCATTTTAGAACCCACAAACTCATGATTATGAAAAGTCCAACCTATTTTTTTAGAAAAACGCTTAGTAGGCGCTTTACCAATATCATGTAATAAAGCAGCCCAACGCAACCACAAATCATCAGTGTATCCCGAAATATTATCCACGACTTCTAGAGTATGGTAAAAATTATCTTTATGCTTTTGCCCTTCTACTTCTTGAACCCCTTTTAAATCGGTCAACTCCGGCAAAATTTGCTGTAACAAACCGGTTTCTTCCAAAAGAAGGAAACCTAAAGAAGGCACGGGTGACTCTAATATTTTATTCACCTCAACCATCACCCTTTCACGAGTAATAATTCCTAATCTTTGCTCATTCCTAGCGATCGCTTTTAAAGATTCTTTTTCTATCTGAAAATTCAACTGAGTGGCAAATCTTATGGCACGCATCATTCTGAGAGGATCATCTGAATACGTAATATCAGGATTTAAAGGGGTACGAATAAGCTTAGATTTCAAATCGTCAACTCCTCCAAAAGGATCCAACAAATCTCCAAGAGAGTCTTCATTTAGAGATATGGCCAAAGCATTGATTGTAAAGTCTCTTCGATTTTGATCTTCTTGTAAACTACCTTCTTCTACTTTTGGATTTCTACTATCTTCTGAATAAGACTCTTTTCTCGCCCCTACAAACTCAACCTCTATGTCTTGGTAACGCAGCATAGCAGTCCCATAGGTTTTGAAAACTTGCACCTTAGGCTTCGTGGGTAACATCTCTGCTACTTTTAATGCCAGTGCTATCCCACTACCAACAGCTACAATATCAATATCTTTTGCTGTTCCTCTTTCTAATATATAATCACGAACATAACCCCCAATCACAAAAGCATCGACTTTTAATTCTTTTGCAGCTTTGGTAATATATCCAAAGATATTCTGCTGAATCGCTAAGTTATAATTTTCTAAAATTTGCATTTAAGGGCGAATTACGGTTATTTGGTTACGATTTGTGACCTTGATAATTGTTGAGGATTTTACACAAATTTTGTCCTGATGCAAATCTACTATATAATCTACTCCATTCAAAATCGCTGAACTTATTTCAGAGAACTGAGTAGGCGTTTTTTCACCACTAATATTTGCGGAAGTAGATATGATAGGCTTTCCAAATTGAGCAATCATCTTTTTACAAAAATCATCTGAAGCAATTCGAATCGCAATCGTATTGTCTTTTCCAATCGCATTTTTTGCAATTCCTAAGGGTTGTTCATAAACAATTGTGGTGGGGTTTCGGGCTTTTTTTAATATCTCTAGAGCTTTATCAGGAACCTCAGCCACATACTTTTTTAACATTTCTAGAGAATTTACCAAAACAACCAAACTCTTGCTCTCTTCTCTTTGTTTGACCTTATATATTTTTGATACCGCTTTTACCGAAGTAGCATCACAACCAATTCCCCACACCGTGTCAGTAGGATAGAGCAAAACTGAATCTTGCTCCAAATTATTTTTTATCATGTCATTCATATTCTACTGCTGATATTTTTGCTTTAACCAACCTAAAACAAACTCTAATTTTTCTTCAGAAGCTTGATCTAAGCTCTGCAAACACAAAAACAATTTGTTCTTTTTCCTAGACAATACATTCAATTTTAGCTTCAATCCAAACATCGAGCGTTTGTAGTTTTGTATGTATAACATTTGGGTATCTGACTTCAAGACACAGGTCTTATTTTGAATTTCTAAATGATTAGCTAAACCCTGCGGGGTAAATTGCTGATGATGTCTAAATTTATGTCGAATATTTGATACTTCAACCTCAATATTTTTGTCAAAAAAATTCTCAAAAGTACTTTTTCTTAGTGCTGCAGGCACATGACTAAACTTATAATACTTTTGAAAACCAGTTAGTACTGCACTTTTCTCTTGTGCCTTTTTATGATTTGCTTTATTTTTTTTCTTTTGGCTTTTAAACCATCTTTTATAAAAAATATTTTGGGCAAAACGATTCCAGTTACCTCTAATTACTGGATTTCCATCAATAAAAAAATCTTCTAACTGAACTGTTTTAAGGAGGAACATATCGTCGTTAAAATAAATGAAGTGCTCCGATAGATTGGGAACTTTATAGAGCTTCGTTTCTATTGGTCTACAATTAAATACAGGTAAGTATTCCAAATGACCTTTGAAAATATCAGTGTGATCAATAATAAAAACATTACGATAGGAACCTGAAGTTTTATTTCTGATAAAATCAGGGGTCTGTTTGTCAGTTATGATATAAATATTTCTAACAAAATCTGCATGTTTTAAAATAGAATCCACTGTAAACTGGATTTCATTTACTTGATCAAACCTAGTTCTAAATTTTACAGAATGGAGTTTCTGAGTGTCTTTTTGATAAAATCTTAATTTATTCTGGTGGGCGATGTCACTACCATCTACCCAAGTTACCACGGCATCAACAATCATATTTGAATCCTTGTTTTACAAAAAGTTGTTTTCTATATCTGTTTGATTTTTTTTGCTCCTTTTGGAGTGTTTGGTAGGTCCATATAACTTCCCACGATTTTGTTGTACTCCTCTGGATAAAAATCTTTCCTTCCATCCGAAGGATAAAATGTCATTTCTCCAAAGATAATTTTACTTTGAACATAATAAAAATCAACTCGAACAAATGGAAATTTGTCTGCCAATACTTCTGCCAACATTATCATTTCTCCTAATGCTTTTGGCTTTTCAACTTCTTTGTCAATACTTTTCTTTAGAGAAACATTTCTAAAAGGGAGTTTCTCTAAATTTAAGTCATAGAAAGCTCTTTTATGGTTTTCTGCTCTGTCCAAATGAATTTCAATAAACTTAGCAACTCCTTTAAAACAATAAAACTTATAATCTACCAATGAGGACTGACCTTCTTCTTTGAGTAATTTTTCAGCAATGATTCTTGGTCGTATATTTTTATATGCCCACTCTTGTCCTGTTCTGTAATACTGATTGGTACGAAGCCATTTCAAAAACTTTTTTTTAGCTTTAAATTGATCAACCTTAGACTTATCATGTACAATTAAATTGTGACTTGACGAATGTGTCGCTTTTAAAATAAATTCTTCTGGTAGTTCATCAAAATTCACTTCTGAGGCTTTATCATACACCCCAAAAAGTTCATTTAAATATTTTTGGCCAATTTTTTTTTCAACGTAAAACCTTACTTCATACTTATCTACCAATTGAGTTAATATTTTCGGACGATAAAAGACTTTGTACCACTGAATTTTCTCATTAAACTCTTTAGGGTTTTTAAGATTTAATTTTTTACCATTAAAATACTCATATGCAAAACCTGCATATAGACTTGATGGTAAAAAAGTCATCTTCTTTAATATTCTTAATTTAAATCTACGAACTGATTTATTCATTCTACAATAATTAGTATGTTTGATGACTAAACTAATAATTAAAAAACCTATCCCTATTGGCTCTGTCTTAGTTAAACAAATGTAAATGTTTTGAAACCATTTACAAAAAAACTCAACCACTAACGATTTCTTATTTTACCATGACATCAGTGCTGAGACATCAGGTAGAATAATTAAATCTCCAAGTAGCTTATTGTACATGTTTGGAGTAAAATCTTTTTTCCCATCAGACGGATAAAATGTTATTTCACCAAAAATGGTTTTACCCTCTATAGCATAAAAATCAACTCTTGAAAAGGGAAGGCTCCCCGCAAGTTTATGAGCTAAAGATTTCATTTCTTCAAAATTACTCGGCTCCTCTATTGGCTGGTCACAAAAAACTTTTCCACTCTTGATGAATGGCGTTTTTTCCCAATTTAAATCATAAAAACACTGTTGTTCATTTATCCCTCTACCAAGAATTACCTGAACATATTTAGGCACTCCATTAAAACAATAAAATTTATAATCTGTTAAAACTTTTGTCCCTGATTCTTCTAGGAATTTCTCGAAAATAATTAGGGGCTTGATATTTTTATAGGCCCATTCAAATCCTACTTTCTTGTACTGATTGTGAGTTAACCATTTATTCAGTTTAGCCTTCACTGCAACTAAATCCAATTGTTGTTTGTCTTCAACAATCATATTTAAACTACTACCATGAACTCCTTTAATAACAAATGAATTAGGTAAGTTTTTGAAATTAACATCTTCTACATTTTCATAAACTCCATACAACTCATTTAAGTACTTATTTCCTATTTTTTCTTCCACATAGGACCTCACATTAAATTTACAAGCCAATTTTGTCAATAATGGATTGTGATAATACAACTTTAACCATTGTATTTTTTCATTAAATTCCTTTGGGTTTTTTAGATTTAATATTTTACCTGTATAGTACTCATGTCTTAGTTTCAATATGGTTTTAACAGGTAAAAATTTTAAGTTTTTGGCAATTCTCACAATAATTTTTCTAACCTTCATTAAAATATATTTTTATAATAATTCATGTTGTTCCTCATCTTAAACTTCCTTATTAAATTTAATGGTTTCCTTTTTAATTTATCAACCTCATTATTCTCTAAAAAAAGAGCCGCTGCATTAATAACTCTCTCGCTAGACCTCCCATCAAAATAGGGGTGCTCTTGTTTGATAAAAAACTCTATTTTATCCATCAAATCTCTAGGTCGGGTCAGTGCATATTCACACATCTCTTTAAGTTCCTGTACATTGAGTATATTGAGCATGTAATCTTGTGGTAAATTATTTTGAAACGTAACAACCGGTTTATGCTGAATTACAAATTCTGTGATCAATGAAGTTGTGTCTGTGATCAACAAATCTGCTTTCTTCAAAGGAGATAAAGTTTCCAAAAAATCTATATATGTTACGTTTGAAAAATCTTCCAAGCGTTTGAATTTGTCTACAACATTTTGATCCATCTTAGGATGTAAATTTATGATCCAATCCCACTCTTGGGTTTCAATAATTTTTTTAATTTCATAGAAGAATTGGTCCTTATGTGCTAAACTTAGTGATTCTGTAAAAGTCGATGCTAAAAAAATAATCGGCCTCTCATTTCTGATTCTTTTAATGGGAAATAAAACATCCACTTTTGACCATCCAGTCTCTACAACTTTGAAATGCTTATGTTTTTTTTCTAATCTCTTAAATTCATCGGTGGTAGAAGGTCCTTGGGTACAATACAAATCAAATAGACCTCTAATCCTAAAATGACCCCGTGATTTAGATCTCTTATTGACACTAAATCCATGAAACAATTGAACTTTAATACCTGGAAAAAAATGAGGAACCTCATTATTAGCTACTAAAACAATATCAGGGTTATAATCCATCACTTCTTCAACCGAATTGAGAACCCTTTCCTTGGGCTGCAACATTGTTTTATTTTTAAGTATTTCTACAAACCAAACAACCTGATCATTTTTTCTTAAGATTTCTTCCTGCAAAGGGCGAACGATAGGAAAACCATATTTATGTGAAACATATAATAAGTACTTAGTCATAAAACAAATTAAAAAAACAAATATAGTTAAAGTAAAACATCCTTTTTTACAAAAAACAATTTTAAATGGAGTACTTAAATTAATAAATTATAAATTTGAAATAAAAAAATGTCTAAAATACTTGCTTTTGATTTCGGAACGGTAAGAACTGGATTGGCTGAAACAGATGATTTAAAGATGATGGCTTTTGGATTGGATACCATCCCAACCAAAGAAGTTTTTGTTTATCTAAACCAATATCTCAAACATAATAGCGTTGATACATTTGTGGTAGGAGAGCCAAAACAAATGAACGGTTTAGAAAGTGAAAGTGAAGTTTATATCAGGGAGTTTATTAAAAAACTAGAAAGCACTTATCATCATATCCCAATAAAAAGATTTGATGAGCGATTTACTTCTAAAATGGCATTTGACACCATGATTGCAAGTGGTATTGGAAAGAAAAAAAGACAAAACAAAGGATTGGTTGATAAAATAAGTGCTACCATTATTTTACAAGGATATCTAGATACAATATAAAATTATGAAAGGAATTATTTTAGCCGGAGGATCTGGCACTAGATTATACCCACTAACAAAAGCAACCTCTAAACAGTTATTGGCTATTTACGACAAGCCCATGATTTATTATCCACTATCTGTTTTAATGTTAGCTGGAATTAAAGAAATCTTAATCATAACCACCCCAGAAGACCAAGAACGATTTATAAACTTATTGGGTGATGGAAGTAAGCTAGGAATTGAGCTCTCTTATGCTGTCCAACCTAAGCCAGAAGGACTAGCTCAAGCATTCATCATTGGAAAAGATTTTATCAAAAATGATGATGTCGCTCTCATTCTGGGAGATAATATTTTTTATGGACACGGTTTCCCTACGCTACTAACCCAGGCCATTAAAACTTGTAAAGAAGATAAAAAAGCAACCATTTTTGGATACTATGTTAGTGATCCAGAGCGCTATGGAGTTGTTGAATTTGACAAAGATAAAAACGCTTTGAGCATAGATGAAAAGCCTAAAATTCCAAAAAGCAACTATGCTATTTCAGGCTTGTATTTTTATCCCAACAATGTCATTGCCATTGCCCAAAATGTAAAACCTAGCGAAAGAGGAGAGCTAGAAATCACCTCCGTTAATCAAGCCTACTTAACCAATCAAAAATTAAACGTTCAACTGATGGGAAGAGGTTTCGCCTGGTTAGACACAGGAACTCACGAATCTATGCTAGAAGCCTCTAACTTTATACATACCATAGAAAAAAGACAAGGCCTAAAAGTAGCTTGCATAGAAGAAATTGCTTACGAAAAAGGATATATAGACAAAAAGCAATTACTAGTTTTGGGTAATGAAATGAAAAAAAATGAATACGGTCAATATTTAGTAAGAAGAAGTAAACAATAAGATGAAATATAAACGCACCAAAATTCCTGATGTTATTCTCTGTGAACCCAAGGTTTTTGGAGATCATAGAGGATATTTTATGGAATCCTTTAAGGAAGATTCTTTAGAGCACTTTTTAGGGTACAAAATTAGCTTTTGCCAAGACAACGAATCCAGTTCAACTAGAGGAGTGCTAAGAGGACTACACTATCAAACAAATGGATTTGAACAAACAAAATTAGTACGAGTCATCCAAGGTAGTGTCATCGATGTTGCTGTTGACATCAGAAAACAATCTCCTACCTTTGGTCAACATATTGCTATTGAGTTATCTGCGGAAAACAAAAGACAATTATTAGTTCCCAAAGGTTTTGCTCACGGATTTATTGTCACCAGTAATACCGCCATCTTTAGCTACAAGGTAGATGCACCTTACAGTTCTGAAAATGAAAGAGGTATTGCTTTCAATGACCCAGATTTGCAAATCAACTGGGAATTAAATCCTAACGAATTTATTTTGTCCGAGAAAGACAAACAAAACCCATTATTGAAAAAGGCGAAATTATTAAACTACAACACAAAATATTATGAGTAACGTATTAGTTACAGGAGCTAACGGTCAATTAGGGTCAGAAATAAAAGATTTAGCCCCAAACTACAATCAATACCATTTTTTTTTTACAGACGTCGAGGACTTGAACATCACAAACCCAAAGGAGTTAGATGTTTTTTGCTCAACTAATAAAATTCAAGTTATTTTAAACTGTGCTGCGTATACAGCCGTTGACAAGGCAGAAGAAGAAGTAGACGTTTGCAATGCTGTTAATAATATCGCTACCCTCAACTTAGCCAAAGTTGCAAAAGCACAAAATATAAAATTAATTCATACTTCTACAGATTATGTTTTTGATGGAAAAAAATATATTCCGTTTAAAGAAGAAGATACAACAAACCCAATCAATACTTATGGAAAAACAAAGTTACTAGGAGAAGAAGCTCTAAAAAAAATAAATCCGGTAAACTCTATTATAATACGAACTTCATGGGTGTATTCTAGTTTCGGAAACAACTTTGTAAAAACGATGTTAAAACTAGCTCAAGACAGAAATCAATTGAGTATTATAGCCGATCAAATAGGAACTCCAACATATGCTTATGACTTGGCAAAAATAATGTTAAATATTATCCCTAAAATAAACAGCAGCAAGGTACACGTATATCATTATGCCAACGAGGGTGTTGCTAGCTGGTACGATTTTGCTTTTGAAATTTTTCATCAAACCAGTATAAATTGTAAAATACTTCCTATAGAAACCAAAGATTATCCCACAGCAGCGGAAAGACCTTTGTACAGTGTGATGAATAAATCAAAAATTAAAAACACATTTGAAATAGAAATTCCACACTGGAAAATCTCTCTTGCAAACTGTTTAAAAAAAATATAGATGAAAACAATCTTAATCTCAGGAACGGCTGGTTTTATAGGTTCTAACTTTATATACCATTTTATAGAAAATCACCCTAATTATCATCTGATCAGTCTAGACAAATTGACTTATGCAGGTAGCCTAGAAAATTTATCAAAAGTCAAGGATCATCCGAGACACACTTTTATTGAGGGAGATATTTGCGACAGAATTTTAATCACAAGAATATTTGAAAAATACAATATTTCTGGTGTAATCCATTTAGCGGCCGAATCTCATGTAGACAATTCTATTTCTAACCCTGGTATATTTATAGAAACAAATGTAAATGGAACCTTTACTTTAATTGATGTTGCATATAAATATTGGATGGAAAAGCCATTTGTATTTAAAAAAGGATATCAAGACTGTAAATTTCTACACGTATCAACAGATGAAGTCTATGGAACTTTAGGAGCAACAGGTTTGTTTACAGAAACTACACCCTATGCCCCTAACTCTCCATACAGTGCATCTAAAGCAAGTAGTGACATGTTAGTGCGAAGTTATCATCATACATATGGAATGAATACGGTAATCACAAACTGTTCAAATAATTATGGACCTCAACAACATGATGAAAAATTAATTCCTACCGTAATAAGAAAAGCCATCGGAGGAGAAAATATACCCATTTATGGTGATGGAAAAAACATACGTGACTGGTTATATGTTTTAGACCATTGCAAGGGAATAGACTTGGCTTATCACAAAGGGATTTATGGAGAAGTCTACAATATTGGAGGAAGAAACGAGAGAAACAACAACTATATTGCTCGTAAAATCTGTGAAATACTGGATGAATTGATACCAAAAGAAAACAGTTATAAAAATTTAATTCAATACGTAGATGACAGAGCTGGTCACGATAAGCGATATGCTATTGATGCCAACAAAATTGAAACTGACTTAGATTGGAAAGCTGATGAAAATTTTGAATCTGGGATTGTAAAAACCATTGAGTGGTATTTAAATAAATACCAGTGAACCAAATACAAAACTCAAAATTATGCCCAACGATAAGTTTTTAGTTCAGTAACAACAAACTGTAAAGCTATTCTTTGTACTTTTGCAGCACCAAAATTTTAGAACATCATTATGATTTTACCTGTAATTGCATATGGAGATCCTGTATTGAGAAAAGTAGGAAAAGAAATAGATAAAGAATTCCCAGCATTAGAAAATTTAATTGCTGATATGTGGGAAACCATGGAAAACGCAAACGGTGTGGGTTTAGCCGCTCCTCAGATTGGGAAATCACTCCGCTTATTTGTCATAGATGCTACTCCTTTTGCAGAAGATGAAAATTTAGAAACTGGGGAAAAAGAAGTTCTTCAAAGTTTTAGAAAAGTATTTATCAATCCAAAAATAGTATCAGAAGAAGGTGAGGAATGGGCTTTTGAGGAAGGTTGCTTAAGTATACCTGATGTACGTGAAGAAATATGGAGAAACGAAACAGTACATGTAACCTATCAAGATGAAAACTTTGAAACACATAAAGCAACATACACCGGATTGGCAGCAAGAGTTTTTCAACATGAATATGACCATATCGAAGGTGTGCTATTTACAGACAAAATTTCTTCATTAAAAAAGAGGTTAATCAAAAAAAAGTTAGAAAACATCTCAAAAGGAAAAACAGGATCAGATTATAGAATGCGATACTTCAAATCAAAAAGAAAATAAACAAAACAAATACAAAATGAGTTTAACAAAAATAATAGCAATCGCAGGAAAACCAGGATTGTATGAAATCTTAGGACAAACAAAAGGTGGTTTTATTACAAGTTCACTGATAAATGGTAAAAAATCACCTGTCAAGAATACGCAAAACGTTAGTGTTCTCAGTGATATTGGTATCTACACTCACGAAACAGAAATCCCTCTAGGACAGGTGCTACTCTCGATTCATGAAAAATTTAATGGCAATGAAAGTTTGAGTCACAAAGCACCTAACCATGAATTGACTGCTTTGTTTGGTGAGATTCTTCCGGAATATGATGAAGAACGAGTATATGTATCTAATATCAAAAAAGTCATACAGTGGTACAACATATTGATCAAAAACGAATTTGATTTTAAAACCATTAAGGAAGATTTAGAGAAATTAGAAGAGGCTCAAAACGAAGCTTAATAAATTAAAAAGCCTTTTTAATAAACTGTTTATTACTTTCGTTCAAACGAATGTAGTTAACAGTTTTTTTGTTTTTACTTTGCACTATAAACTTTTTATTAAGAATGATGAATACAAGAAGAGACCAACTGGCTGCAATAGATCGTTTACTGACCATCATGGATGAGTTGAGACAGCAATGCCCTTGGGATAAAAAACAAACACTTGAATCCCTAAGAAATCTGACCATCGAGGAAACATACGAACTCGCGGAAGCCATACTTTCTAATGATTTGAATGAAATAAAAAAAGAATTAGGGGACCTGCTTTTACACATTGTTTTTTATGCTAAAATAGGAAGTGAAACCAATAGTTTTGATATTGGAGACGTTGCGACCAGCATTTCAGAAAAATTGATTCACAGGCATCCTCATATTTATGGTCATGCAAAAGTAAAAAATGAAGAAGAAGTTAAAAAAAATTGGGAAGAACTAAAGCTAGAAGAAAAAGGAAATACCTCCCTTTTACAAGGAGTCCCCTCATCTTTGCCCGCTCTAGTTAAAGCAAATAGAATTCAAGAAAAAGTATCCGCTGTAGGATTTGACTGGGAATACCCAGAGCAAGTATGGGAGAAAGTCAAAGAAGAACTCGATGAATTAAATGAAGAAATAGAGAAAGGGGATAAAAAACGCATAGAAGCAGAATTTGGAGATGTTTTATTCTCTATGGTAAATTATGCTAGACGGATTGGTGTAAACCCGGAAAACGCATTAGAACGTACTAATCTTAAGTTTAAGAAACGTTTTGAGTATTTAGAGAACAACACAATGAAAAAAGGCATCAAACTTACAGATCTTACTTTAGAGGAAATGGATGTATATTGGGAAGAAGCCAAAAAATTTGATTAAACATTTTGTAGCCGCAAAGCTACTAGCACCATAGAGATAAGAACCTTTTACTCACAAATTCATGAACTGCACAACAGGTCTTTGAGGTGACTTTATAGGATTCAATAAAAACATAGCATCCACCATCACAAAAATAAAATATAGTATCTTTAAACAACTTAAAATCCCACTTATTTGTTTGCATACAAAAAAAACTAAAACATGATGAATACAATCGTTAAAGATCCTAAAGACTCTGAAGTAGAAATAACAGAATTGATGAAACCGTTGAATTCAAATTTTAGCGGAAAGATTCATGGAGGTTATATATTAAATTTAATGGATCAGGTTGCATTTGCATGTGCTTCAAAATATTCTAGTGCATACTGTGTGACGGCCTCTGTAAACACCGTAGATTTCAAAAATCCAGTTAATGTTGGTGAGTTTTTAACCTTAAAAGCTCGAGTAAATTACGTAGGAAAAACATCTATGACTGTTGGTATTAGAGTCATTTCAGAAAACATACAAACAGGAGAAAAAAAACACTGCAACTCCTCATACTTCGTGATGGTTGCTAAAAGTGCTGAGGGAGAAAATATCCCTGTTCCAAAACTTAAACTCAGAAATTCAGAAGATGTGAGACGTTTTGTTAGATCAAAAAGTCGATTAGATAGCAACAAGCTTAGAAGACAAGCTTTTAGTAAAGAAGCATTTAACTACAGGGAGCATTTGGAAGAACTAAAAAACTATAATGTTCAGATCGATCAATCATTATTATAAAAAAATCCCTTTCAAATTGAAAGGGATTTTTTATTCTTATTTCATGTTGTCAATAAACTGATCAAACAAATAGGACGCATCGTGTGGACCAGGATTTGCCTCTGGATGATATTGTACTGAAAATATTTTTTTATCCTTTATCGCAATACCTGCTACCGTATTATCATTTAAGTGAACATGGGTAACCTCTACATGACTGCTTGCCTCGACATCTTCTCTACTCACGTTGAAACCATGGTTTTGTGAAGTAATTTCACCTTTCCCAGTTATTAGGTTTTTTATCGGATGATTGATCCCCCTATGACCATTATGCATTTTATAGGTAGAAATCCCCTGAGAAAGGGCTATTGTTTGGTGCCCCAAACAAATACCAAACAATGGTAAATCTTTACTAATAATGGTTTTAGCTACTTCTTGCGCACTCTTCAAGGGTTCTGGATCACCAGGACCATTAGAAAGAAAATAACCATTAGGTTCAAAAGAGGCCATATCTTCAAAAGAAGCGGTACAAGGAAAAACTTTTATGTAACAATCTCTTTTTGCTAGATTTCTCAATATGTTAGTCTTAATCCCTAAATCTAAAGCTGAGACCTTGTACTTTGCGTTTTCATTTCCGTAAAAATAAGGTTCTTTTGTGGAAACGATAGAAGCTAAATCTAAGCCTTTCATGCTTGGTGCTTCAGTCAATTTGGCTTTTAATGCGTCAATATCATCAACTTCAGTAGAGATAGCAGCATTCATAGCACCATGTTTTCTTATGTAGCTAACAACAGCTCTGGTATCAACATCTGTAATAGAGATTAGACCATGTTCTTTTAAATACTCGTCTAATGATCCACTAGAACGGTCTCTAGAATACTCATAACTAAAATTTCTACAGACCAAACCTGCAATCTTGATTCCCTCAGACTCTACCTCATCTTCGTTTACACCATAGTTACCGATATGAGCATTGGTCGTTACCATTATCTGACCAAAATATGATGGATCTGTAAAAATTTCCTGATAACCAGTCATTCCAGTATTGTAACATACTTCACCAATTGTAGTACCTTCAATACCTACAGATTTCCCTTCAAAAATAGTTCCATCTTCTAATAATAAAATTGCTCTCTTTAATTCTTTGTACTTCATAAAAGTTGTTTTTGTTGTTGGGTGGAGGTGTTTCACCTTAGCTTTCAACAAAGAATGTTTTAAAAAATATTTTTGCAAATATAAAAAAAGGATAAACTAAATAATAGTTTATCCTTTATAATATTTAAGTTGAAGTCAATCATCTTACTCTTCAGTAGATTCTTTTGCATCATTGACAACTTCTGCTTGTGGAGCAGCAGCGTCTACTTTCTTCTTAGACCTACGTGTAGTCTTTTTCTTCTTAGCTCCGTTCGGATTATAAATTTCGTTATAATCAACCAGTTCAACCATTGCCATAGAAGCATTATCTCCTTGTCGGTTTCCTAATTTGATGATACGAACATAACCTCCAGGACGATCAGCAACTTTTACTGAGATCTTCTGAAACAATTCACTAACTGCAAATTTATTTTTTAAATATGAAAAAACAATTCTGCGATTATGTGTTGTGTCTTCTTTAGACTTTGTTATGATAGGTTCTATGTACATACGCAACGCCTTTGCCTTAGCAAGAGTTGTGTTGATGCGCTTGTGCTCTATTAAAGAACAAGCCATATTCGCTAACATTGCATTTCTGTGTGCTGTCTTTCTACCTAAATGGTTAAATTTCTTTCCGTGTCTCATTATAAATGATTTTTACTTTCATCTTGCATCTACTCTTTTTGAGGAGCAAAATATGAAAGGGGTTTAGTCTTTATCTAATTTATATTTACTTAAATCCATTCCAAAATGTAAATTTTTAATATTTACCAATTCGTCTAACTCTGTTAAAGATTTCTTTCCAAAGTTTCTAAATTTCATCAAGTCATTCTTGTTAAAAGATACTAAGTCTCCTAACGTTTCTACTTCTGCTGCTTTTAAACAATTCAGTGCCCTAACAGACAAATCCATATCTACCAATTTGGTCTTAAGCAGCTGTCTCATGTGAAGAGATTCTTCATCATAAGTCTCAGTTCTAGCAATTTCGTCAGCTTCTAGTGTAATTCTCTCATCAGAGAACAACATAAAGTGATGGATTAATATTTTCGCAGCTTCAGTTAATGCATCTTTTGGATTGATTGAACCGTCTGTAACAATGTCAAAAACTAATTTTTCATAGTCTGTTTTTTGTTCCACTCGGTAATTCTCAACAGCATACTTCACATTCTTTATCGGTGTATAGATAGAATCTGTAAAAATGGTTCCCATTGGGACATTCACCTTTTTATTTTCTTCAGCAGGCACAAAACCTCTTCCTTTCTCAATAGTAATATCAAAACTCACAGCGACTGCACTATCAACATTACAAATCACTAAATCTGGATTTAACACTTGAAAACCTGAAGTAAATTTTTGAATATCACCAGCAGTTATTTGGTTTTGACCGGATATAGATACTGAAACAGTTTCTTTATCTGAATCAACAATCTGCTGCTTAAAACGTACTTGCTTTAAGTTTAAGATGATTTCAGTTACGTCTTCGACAACTCCTTGCACAGTAGAAAATTCATGTTCTACACCTTCGATGCGTAGAGATGTAATAGCGAAACCTTCTAAAGACGATAATAAAACTCTTCTCAAAGCATTACCCACTGTTAAACCAAATCCTGGTTCTAACGGTCTGAATTCGAATTTACCTTCAAAATCGGTAGATTCAATCATGATAACTTTGTCTGGTTTCTGAAAATTTAAAATTGCCATAGTTAACTGGTGTCTAAATTATTATTTCGAGTACAACTCGACGATTAATTGCTCTTTGATATTCTCAGGAATTTGAATTCTTTCTGGAGCACTCACAAAAGTTCCTGTCTTGGTATCATTGTTCCATGTTAACCACTCGTAAACGGCAGAGGAACTTGCAATACTATTCTCAATTACTACAAGTGATTTAGATTTCTCTCTTACTCCAACTACATCACCAGCTTTCAACTGATAAGAAGGAATATTCACAATCTCTCCGTTTACAGTAATATGTCTGTGTGAAACTAACTGACGCCCACCACTTCTAGAGTTGGATAATCCCATACGAAAAACAGTATTATCTAAACGTGATTCACATAATTGTAATAAAACTTCACCGGTAATACCTTTACTAGAGGAAGCTTTTTTAAATAAATTAGAAAATTGACGTTCTAAAATACCGTAAGTATATTTTGCTTTTTGCTTCTCTTGCAACTGCAAAGAATATTCTGAGCGCTTTGCTCTTTTCTTTGCTAATCCATGCTGTCCTGGTGGATAGTTACGCTTTTCAAAAGATTTGTCATCTCCAAAAATTGCTTCTCCAAACTTTCGAGCAATCTTCGTTTTTGGTCCATTATATCTTGCCATAATAAAAATTTAAAATTGGCAGTTATGAATTAAGGCTTAGTCCTTCGATAACTTGTATTGCCAATCTATTGTTAAAAATAAAATTATATTCTTCTTCTCTTTGGTGGTCTACATCCATTATGTGGTAAAGGAGTTACATCGATAATCTCAGATACTTCTATTCCAGCATTATGTAAAGTACGTATAGCAGATTCTCTACCATTACCAGGTCCTTTTACGTAAACTTTAACTTTACGTAAGCCTGCTTCATGTGCTACACCAGCACAATCTTCAGCAGCTGTCTGAGCTGCATATGGAGTATTCTTTTTTGATCCACGGAATCCCATCTTACCTGCAGATGACCATGAAATTACATCTCCTTTTTTATTTGTTAAAGAAATGATGATGTTGTTAAATGAAGCTGTAATGTGTGCTTCACCAACAGACTCAACAATAACTTTACGCTTTTTAGCGGTCTTTGTATTAGATTTAGCCATAACTTAATTATTTCTTTTTGTTCGCTACAGTTTTACGTTTACCCTTTCTTGTTCTAGAGTTGTTTTTGGTTCTTTGACCTCTTAAAGGTAATCCTGCTCTGTGACGGATTCCTCTAAAACATCCAATATCCATTAAACGCTTAATGTTTAATTGGATTTCTGAACGCAACTCCCCTTCAATTGTGAACGTACCTGCTTGCTCACGGATTGCTCCAATTTGAGCATCAGTCCAATCTTGAACTTTGATGTTCTCATCTACTCCAGCACTTGCTAAAATCTCTTTAGCTCTGGTTCTACCAATTCCAAAAATATAAGTCAAAGCGATAACACCACGCTTATTTTTTGGAATGTCAATACCTGAAATTCTTGCCATAACTAACCTTGTCTTTGTTTGAATCTAGGATTCTTTTTATTGATTACATATAATCTGCCTTTTCTACGCACAATCTTGCACTCGGCACTTCTCTTTTTAATTGATGCTCTTACTTTCATCGTAATGATATTTAGTATCTATAAGTAATTCGAGCCTTTGATAAATCATAAGGACTCATTTCTAACTTCACTTTGTCTCCAGGTAGTAATTTAATATAATGCATTCGCATTTTACCTGAAATGTGTGCGGTAACAATATGACCATTCTCTAACTCAACTCTAAACATTGCATTAGAGAGTGCTTCAGTAATTGTACCGTCTTGTTGTATGGATGCTTGCTTTGCCATATAATTAAATAGTCGATCTTCTTTTTGTTCCTGTTTTCATCAATCCGTCATAATGCCTATTTAGCAAATATGAATTGATTTGTTGTATGGTGTCAATAGCAACACCTACCATAATGATTAATGACGTACCACCATAAAACATTGCCCAGTTTTGTTGTACACCAAAGTGTACGATGATAGCTGGAAAAACAGCTAACAAAGCTAAGAAAATAGATCCAGGTAATGTGATTTTTGACAAAATACTATCCAACTTTTCAGCAGTTTCAACACCTGGCCTTACTCCTGGAATAAAACCTCCACTTTTCTTTAAGTCATCAGCCATCTTATTCGTTGGTATAGTAATCGCTGTGTAAAAATAGCTAAATACTATAATCAATACACAAAATAGAATATTATAACCCCAACTATTAAAATCGGATAAAGCATTAAAAACCGTCTGTAATGTACCTTCTGTATTTCTCGCAACCAAACCTGGTACAAACATAATCGCCTGTGCAAAAATAATAGGCATTACTCCAGCAGAGTTAAGTTTTAATGGAATATACTGTCTTGCTCCTTGAGCATCATCAACACTACCAACTACGGTGCGTCTAGCATACTGAACGGCGATTTTGCGAACAGCAGTCACCAATAATATACTAGCCAAAATGATCAACAACCAAACTATAATTTCTAACAGGATCATCATAAAACCACCTGAGCCTGCAGCATATTTTGAAGTAAACTCTTGCATGAATGCCGCTGGAAATCTAGCAATAATACCAATCATAATCAATAATGAAATTCCATTACCAATTCCTTTTTCAGTAATTCTTTCTCCTAACCACATGGCAAAAACTGTACCTGCAGTTAACAAAATCATTGAAGAGATCCAAAACATACCCCCTTGACCTAAAAGATAGGCTTCGGCCGGAATACCTAGCGAAGGCAAGCTTGTCAAATAAGCACCCCCTTGAACTATAGTTATCCCTATTGTTAACCAACGAGTGATTTGGTTGATCTTATTCCTTCCACTCTCTCCATCTTTCTGTAATTTTTGCAAATAAGGAACCGCAATTCCCATAAGCTGAACAACAATAGAGGCTGATATGTAAGGCATAATACCTAACGCCATGATAGAAGCTCTTGAAAAAGCACCTCCAGTAAACGCACTTAACAAACCTAAAAGACCGTCTGAAGTCTTATCGCCTAATTGAGTCAACTGTTGAGGATCTATTCCTGGCAATGTAACCTGAGCCATAAATCTATATACAGCCATCAAACCTAATGTCAAAAGGATTTTAGACTTTAATTCGTCAATAGACCAAATGTCTTTTATTGTTTGGATAAACTTCTTCATTCAATTTTATTATAAAGTTACAGCCTCACCTCCTGCTGCCTCAATAGCAGATTTTGCAGAACCAGTAAATTTGTGAACAGTTACACTTAGTTTTGCTTTAAGTTCTCCTCCTCCTAGAATTTTCACTAGGTCATTCTTATTTGCCAAACCATTTTCTATCAATACAGATAAGTTAACTGTATCAGTAACTTTACCATTTTCTACAAGTGATTGTAATTTATCTAGGTTGATACCAGTATACTCCTTACGGTTGATATTGGTAAATCCAAACTTAGGCACTCTTCTTTGTAGTGGCATCTGTCCTCCTTCAAATCCTATTTTTCTAGAATATCCTGAACGAGATTTTTGTCCGTTATGTCCTCTAGTAGCAGTACCTCCATGACCAGAACCTTCTCCTCTAGCTATACGCTTACTACTTTTAACAGAACCCTTAGCAGGTTTTAAATTGTTTAAACTCATCTTTTTATAACTTATTTAACTTCTTCAAAAGAAATTAAGTGTTTAATTTTATTTACCATCCCTATGATTGAAGGTGAAGCATCATGCTCAACAACCTTACCAATTCTAGTCAAACCTAACGCTTCTAAAGTTCTTTTCTGAACTTGCGTACGATTTATTTGGCTCTTAACTTGTGTAATTTTAATTTTTCCCATGGTGTTGAATATTAACCGTTAAATACTTTATCCAAAGAAATCCCTCTTTCCGCTGCCACAGCTTGTGGGCTTCTCAATTGTAACAAAGCATCGAATGTTGCTTTAACTACATTGTGAGGGTTTGAAGATCCTTGAGATTTAGATAATACATCGTGTACACCAACAGATTCTAACACCGCACGCACAGCACCACCAGCAATAACTCCGGTACCATGTGAAGCTGGCAATAACAATACCTTAGATCCACCAAATTTTCCTTTTTGTTCATGAGGCAATGTTGCGCTCATCAATGGAATACGAACTAAACTTTTCTTCGCTTCTTCCACAGCCTTAGCAATTGCAGATGCAACATCTAAAGATTTACCAGATCCATAACCTACTACACCTTCTCCGTTTCCTACTACCACGATAGCAGAAAATCCAAAAGTACGTCCACCTTTAGTAACTTTAGTTACACGGTTTACAGCTACTAAGCGATCTACTAAATCTAATCCGCTTGGCTTAACTCTTTCTACGTTTTTATATCCTTGCATAATATAATATTCTTAAAATTTTAAACCAGCTCCTCTAGCTGCTTCAGCTAATGCTTTAACTCTACCATGGTATAAATAACCATTTCTGTCGAAGGCAACAATTTCTACTCCTGCAGCTACAGCTTTTTCAGCAATAGACTTACCTACTGAACTTGCAACTTCAATTTTAGAACCTTTTACTTCGATTTCCTTATCTCTTGACGACACAGATACTAATGTAACACCTGCATTGTCATCAACCAATTGAGCATAAATTTCTTTGTTACTTCTGAACACAGACAATCTAGGTTTAGATGCTGTACCCACAGAAATTTTTCTAATTCTACGCTTAATTCTTTGTCTTCTTTCAAGCTTTGATAATGCCATAATACTATAAATTATGCAGATTTACCTGCTTTTCTTCTTAATTCTTCCCCTACAAACTTAATTCCTTTTCCTTTGTATGGCTCTGGCGCACGGAAAGAACGAATCTTTGCTGCTACTTGACCAACCAACTGCTTGTCGAAAGAAGTAAGTTTAACGATTGGGTTTTTTCCTTTATCTGATACAGTCTCCACCTTAACTTCTGGAGCAATATCTAAGATGATATTGTGTGAAAATCCAACAGCTAAATCTAAAACATTTCCTTGATTAGAAGCTCTATACCCTACACCTACCAACTCTAATTCTTTGGTCCATCCCTTAGATACACCTTCAATCATATTGTTGATCAACGATCGATACAAACCATGCTTCGCTTTGTGTGATTTTGACTCTGAAGGTCGCTCTAAAACAATAACACCTTCTTCTTCTTTGATAACGATACCATCAGTTATCTCTTGAGTTAGTTCTCCTAACTTCCCTTTTACAGCAACTGTGTCTCCGTTAATAGTAACAGTAACACCAGCTGGAATTGCGATTGGGCTTTTTCCTATTCTTGACATACTATCCTATTTTTAATATACGTGACAAATTACTTCTCCACCAACTTTTTCTCGTTTGGCTTGCTTAGAGGTCATTACTCCTTTTGAAGTAGACACTATGGCAATACCTAAACCATTCAAAACTCTTGGTAAATCTTCTACACCAACATACTTACGTAAACCTGGAGTTGAAATTCTTTCAATCTTCTTAATTACTGACTCATTGGTGACAGGATTGTACTTCAAAGCAATCTTGACAGTACCTTGGGCAGTACCTTGTTCAAATTTGTAGCTTAAAATAAAACCTTGGTCAAATAAAATCTCAGTAATTGCTTTTTTGACCTTTGATGCAGGGATCTCCACTACTCTGTGGCCTGCTAGATAAGCATTTCTTATCCTTGTGAGATAATCAGCTATTGGATCTGTATACATATAAATTTAGTTTGTGATTCCGGTTTTTCATCCCTCAACAGGACAAAACCTAAAATCAATTAAAATAACCTCTTTTATGAAAGAGTTTGCAAATGTAGTTTTTTTATATTTATTTAAAAAATATTTTTAAAAGTTTGTTTTGTGTTTTTCAACTTGAGATATGACTTAATAGGAATTAGCAACTTAATAAAACCCATCTACATTATGACTCAAAAAAACCTATTGAATAAAAATCCAATAGGTTTATATGTTATCACTTTAATGTACCGGTCTAAAGATACAAAAGTTGTCATTTCTGATGTACGTAAATTGTTTTGGTTACCAGCTAGCTTTTGTAACTCCTGGAATCAAACCTTGATTTGCCATTTCACGGAAAGTAACACGTGAAATTCCAAATTGACGCATATAACCTTTTGGTCTACCTGTCAATTTACAACGGTTATGTCCACGAACAGGGGATGCATTCTTAGGTAACTTCTGTAAACCTTCGTAATCTCCAGCTTCTTTTAAAGCTTTACGTTTCTCAGCATACTTAGCAACTGTTTGAGCTCTTTTTCTCTCACGAGCTTTCATTGATTCTTTTGCCATGATTAGTTCTTTTTAAAGGGTAAACCTAGTTCTGTTAATAATGATTTAGCTTCTTTATCAGTTGCTGCAGAGGTAACAAATGTAATATCCATACCTCCAATTTTTTTCACTTGGTCAATATTGATTTCAGGAAAAATGATTTGCTCAGTAATTCCTAAGTTGTAATTTCCTCTACCATCAAAACCAGTAGCTTTGATTCCATTGAAATCTCTAACACGTGGTAGTGAAGCTGTAACCAAACGATCTAAAAATTCATACATTTTAGTACCACGTAACGTTACTCTCGCCCCAATTGGCATACCCTTACGTAATTTAAATGTAGCAATATCTTTTTTAGATAAAGTTGAAACCGCTTTTTGTCCTGAAATTGTAGTTAACTCTTCTACAGCATAATCAACTAATTTCTTGTCTGCAATAGCAGCACCTACTCCTTTAGAAATAACAATTTTCTCTAGTTTAGGTACTTGCATAATATTGCTATATCCGTACTCTTCAGTTAAGGCTGCCTTAATTCTGTCTGTGTACTCTTGCTTAAGTCTTGGAATATAACTCATATTAAATAGCTTTTTGTGATTTTTTAGAAATACGTACTTTTATACCGTCTTCTATCTTATATCCTATCTTGGTGATGTTTCCATCCTCCAAAATAGCTAAGTTAGAAATAGGCAAAGCAGCTTCTTTCTTTACAATTCCACCTTGTGGGCTTTGAGCGCTTGGCTTCGTGTGCTTAGAAACTAAGTTAACACCCTCAACAATTGCTTTGTTTTTGTCAGTAATCACTGATAAAACTTTCCCTTCTTTTCCTTTTTGATCTCCAGCAATAACTCTTACTGTATCTCCTGATTTAATTTTAATCTTTGCCATTGTTTTACAAATATTAAAGCACCTCAGGTGCTAATGATACAATTTTCATGAATTGCTTATCACGAAGTTCTCTTGCTACTGGTCCAAATACACGGGTACCAGACATTTCTCCAGTCGCATTTAACAATACACATGCATTGTCATCAAAACGAATGTAAGAACCATCTTTTCTTCTTACTTCTTTTGAAGTACGAACAACTACGGCTTTGAATACTTGACCTTTTTTAGCGCTACCATTTGGAGTTGATGACTTTACAGTAACAACAATTTTGTCTCCAATTGAAGCATAACGCTTTCCTGTTCCTCCTAAAACACGGATCACTAAGACCTCTTTAGCTCCAGTGTTATCTGCTACGTTTAATCTTGATTCTGTCTGTAACATACTATTTCGCTCTTTCTAGGATTTCTACTAATCTCCAACGTTTAGATTTACTTAAAGGACGTGTTTCCATGATTCTTACAGTATCTCCAATGTTGCAGTCGTTCTGCTCATCGTGTGCAACGTATTTTTTCGTATTTAATACGAATTTACCATACATTGGGTGTTTCACTTTTTTTACCTCAGCAACAACTATAGACTTGTCCATTTTGTTACTAGATACAACACCAATTCTTTCTTTTCTAAGATTTCTATTTTCCATCTTTTAAAAATACTTATTGTCTGTTAGTTAACTCAGTAGCTACTCTTGCTACAGTTTTTCTAAGCGCTCTCAACTCTAAAGGATTCTCTAATGGAGAAATAGCATGAGCCATCTTAAGATCAGTGTAATTCTTTTTAAGAGTATCTAATTTCTCTTGTAAGTCTACAACTGACAATTCTTTAATTTCTGATTGTTTCATTTCTCTTAGATATTAAGCGTTATCATAATCTCTCGCAACAACGAACTTAGTTTTCACTGGCATTTTTTGAGCTGCTAAGCGTAAAGCTTCTTTAGCAACATCGAAAGGAACTCCTCCGATTTCAAATAATATTCTACCAGGTTTAACTACGGCTACGAAATACTCAGGAGCACCTTTACCTTTACCCATACGAACCTCTAAAGGTTTCTTTGTAATAGGCTTATCTGGAAAGATTTTGATCCACAACTGTCCTTCTCTTTTCATATGACGAGTCGCAGCAATACGACCTGCTTCTATTTGTCTAGAGGTAATTAAGGCTTGTTCTAAGGATTTGATCCCGAACATACCAAAAGCTAACTGATTCCCTCTTTGAGAATCACCGCTCATATTACCTTTACCTTTCTGTACCTTACGGTACTTTACTCTTTTAGGCTGTAACATTTCTAAATTCTAATTTTTGTGAAAAATTATTTTCTTCTACGAGGTCCTTTTTTGGCTCCTGCGTTAGCTCCACCTTTTCCTCCTGACTTTTTAGACAGGCCTACTAATGGAGATAATTCGCGCTTACCGTAAACCTCACCTTTCATAATCCATACTTTAACTCCGATTCTTCCGTAAGTTGTATGGGCTTCTACCAAAGCATAATCAATATCAGCTCTAAAAGTAGATAGAGGAATTCTACCTTCTTTATAGTGCTCTGAACGTGCCATTTCAGCACCATTCAAACGTCCTGAAATCTGGATTTTAATCCCTTCAGCATTCATACGAATAGTAGCAGCAATAGCCATCTTGATTGCACGTCTGTATGAGATTCTATTCTCAATTTGACGAGCAACACTTGCAGCAACTAAATTAGCATCTAATTCTGGGCGTTTGATTTCAAATATATTGATTTGTACTTCATTTCCAGTTAACTTCTTCAACTCCTCTTTCAACTTGTCTACCTCTTGTCCACCTTTCCCGATAATGATACCTGGTCTAGCTGTAGTGATAGTAACGGTTACAAGTTTTAGAGTACGTTCAATGATGATTCTAGAAACACTCGCTTTGTATAATCTTGCATTTAAGTACTTTCTTATTTTATTATCTTCAGCAATTTTATCTCCGTAGTCATTACCTCCGTACCAGTTTGAGTCCCATCCTCTGATGATTCCTAAACGATTTCCTATTGGATTAGTCTTTTGTCCCATGTCTACTTTTGATTATTTGCTTTCAATATTTTTACTTCCCAACACAATAGTCACGTGATTAGAACGCTTACGAATTCTATGTGCACGACCTTGTGGAGCTGGCCTCAATCTCTTTAACATCGCTGCAGAATCTACAGTGATTGTTTTCACGTATAAATTAGCTTCTTCTAAATTAGCCTCTTCGTTTTTAGCTTGCCAGTTTGCAATCGCAGACAACAATAACTTCTCAACGTTAATAGATGCTTCTTTTGAACTAAATTTTAAGATTTGTAAAGCTTTTTCAACCTCTACTCCTCTTACCAGATCAGCCACCAATCTCATTTTCCTTGGTGATGTAGGACAACCAGTCAATTTAGCGAAAGCAACATCTTTCTTTGCTTCCTTGATCTGTTTTGCCATGTTATGTTTACGAACTCCCATATCCTACTATTTTTTTCCTTTATTTTTCTTGTCTGCACCGTGACCTCTAAAGGTACGTGTTGGTGAAAACTCTCCTAATTTATGACCTACCATGTTTTCAGTAACATATACTGGTACAAATGTTCTTCCGTTGTGAACTCCTATAGTTTGACCAACGAAATCTGGAGTAATCATAGAAGCTCTTGACCAAGTCTTGATTACTTCTTTACTTCCTGCCTCTGCATTTGCAACAACTCTTTTCTCAAGTTTATGAAATATGAAAGGTCCTTTTTTTAATGAACGTGCCATGTCTTACTTATTTTTTTCTACGTTCTAAAATATACTTATTACTCGCTTTTGTCTTCGATCTCGTTTTGTATCCTTTTGCAGGAATACCATTTCTTGATCTTGGGTGACCTCCTGAAGAACGTCCTTCACCACCTCCCATAGGGTGATCAACAGGGTTCATTCTAACAGCATTTGTTCTAGGTCTTCTACCCAACCATCTAGATCTACCAGCTTTACCAGAAACTAATAATTGGTGATCTGAGTTAGACACAACTCCAATAGTTGCAATACAAGTCAATAAGATTAGTCTTGTCTCTCCTGATGGTAATTTAACAGTAGCATACTTTCCTTCCTTTGCCATTAACTGAGCAAAAGATCCCGCTGAACGAGCCATAACAGCTCCTTGTCCTGGACGTAATTCAATACAACAAATAGTTGTACCTAGAGGAATATTTGCCAAAGGCATTGCATTACCTACATCTGGAGTAACAGCTTCTTGACCGCTTACGATAGTTTGTCCAACCTGTAAACCAGCCTGAGCAATTACATATCTCTTCTCTCCATCTGCATATTCTACTAATGCAATAAATGCAGTACGATTTGGATCGTACTCAATTGTTTTCACAGTAGCTTCAACACCGAATTTATCTCTATTAAAATCGATAATACGGTATCTTTTCTTATGACCTCCACCGATATAGCGCATTGTCATTCTACCACTGTTGTTTCGACCTCCAGATCTTTTATTCGGCGTCAATAAAGACTTTTCCGGCTTATCAGTAGTAATGGCGTCGAACCCATTGACTACTCTAAAACGCTGACCTGGTGTGATTGGTTTTAATTTTCTAACTGACATGTTAAAATTTAAAATTGTTTATATTAATTAAATATTGCTATAAAAGTCAATATTCTCTCCTTCAGCCACCTCTACGATAGCTTTTTTATATGCAGATACTTTTGACTCAACAACACCTTTTTTGGTGAACTTTGTTGAACGCTGTACTGGATATATCATTGTTCTTACTTTCTCAACTGAAACTCCATAAGTCGCTTCTACAGCTTCTTTGATTTCAATCTTGTTAGCCTTTAACTTCACAACGAAAGCATAACGGTTCAACAACTCGCTATCTTTGGTCGCTTTTTCTGTAATAATAGGTTTTATTAAAATACTCATATCTGCTCCCTATTTACTTAAATTAGCTTCAATATCTGCAATTGCTCCCTCTAACAAAACTACCTTACCTGCATTCAATAGCTTGTAAGTGTTTAGTTCTGAGTTAGTTACAACTTCAGATCCCTTTAAATTTCGTGATGACAAATATACATTATTATTTGACCCACCCAAGACAAATAGAGATTTTCTATTGTCTAACTCTAAAGCTTTCAACACATTAATAAAATTCTTAGTGTTTGGAGCTTCGAAAGTAAAATCTTCTACAACAATAATATTCGACTCTTTTGCTTGTAAACTTAAAGCAGATTTTCTAGCCAATCTCTTTAAATTTTTATTCAATTTGAAAGAATAATCTTTTGGTCTTGGTCCAAATATTCTACCTCCACCTCTAAAAACCGGAGACTTAATAGATCCTGCACGTGCAGTACCTGTCCCTTTTTGCTTTTTTATCTTTCTAGTAGACCCTGCAATCTCAGCTCTTTCTTTTGCTTTGTGAGTACCTTGCCTTCTATTTGCCAAGTGCTGCTTTACATCTAAGTAAACTGCGTGATCATTTGGCTCTATAGCGAATACTGCATCAGATAACTCTACCTGACGCCCTGTATCTTTTCCTGTGTAATCTAAAACTGATACTTTCATTATTTCTCGATAGTTAAATAAGAGTTCTTAGCACCAGGAACACATCCTTTGACTACGATCAAGTTCTTGTCAGTAACAACTTTCAAAACTCTTAAGTTTGCAACTTTAACTGTATCTCCACCCATTCTTCCAGCCATACGCATTCCTTTGAATACACGTGCAGGATAAGATGCAGCACCAATAGATCCTGGAGCTCTTAAACGGTTGTGTTGACCGTGAGTAGCTTGTCCTACTCCAGCAAACCCATGACGTTTTACAACCCCTTGGAATCCTTTACCTTTTGAAATCCCTGATACATCAACAAATTCTCCTTCAGTAAAAAGATCTACACCTACTGTATCTCCTAAATTTAACTCTTCCTCATCAAAACTAAACTCAACAACTTTTCTTTTAGAAGTAGTCCCAGCTTTTGCAAAGTGTCCCTGCAAAGCTTTGGTCGTATTCTTGTCAGATTTGTCATCGAAACCTAATTGGATAGCAGCATAACCATCTACTTCCTCAGTTCTGACTTGGGTAACTACACACGGACCAGCTTGAATTACAGTACAAGGAATATTCTTCCCGTTCTCATCAAATATGCTAGTCATTCCGATTTTTTTTCCTATTAACCCAGACATTATTTAAAATTAATTATTAATTATACTTTTATTCCCGTCTCAGAATGCAATCCAATGTTGAGCTTGTTTCAATGCAAAAACTTATGGACTTACCTAGTAAACCCTACATTTGAGCACAAAATTACAGGCACTCAACACCTGTATACACCCTAAAAAAGGACTGCAAAGATAGTAATTATTATTTAATTTGCTAATTCTCAGTGTAAAGATTTTGAGGTTTCTTGAACCTTTATGGGGATTCATTTGCTCTTCACCTATCATTCATATTTAAATTTAAATATTGTCCCATCATAACATTTAATTGGCTTTCTCGAGACTCTCTTTAATCCAGTAGATTCTTTGATCAAAATACTTAAAAACCCCTAAGAATCGGCAGACCTCTATTTCAGAGGTCATCTGTGAGCCTAAAACATAACCATTTTAATGAATATTTCATTACGCTATAGATGACAGATACAGTTACTAGCAAACCTATTAATCTTTTAAATATGTCATACTCAGCAAATAAGAGGTTTTATTGAGTTTGGTTGAGAAAAATACAGAGGGAACAAATGATTCTTCTACCTAAGTTTTAAAAAACCACTGAAAGGAGAACAAGAAAGTATACAACAAGACAATGGAACAAGTTAACCCAAAGGAGGCAATAGACTACACGCGATGATATTCCTTTATTTACAAACCGTCTTTTTATGCATCCTGCTATATCGTATTTGATAGCATTATGGATTTAGACAAAAAAAAGAGCAGATTCAAATGAATCTGCTCTTTTTTTCTTCGGTACGACAATTAGATTATCACACTTTAATTTCTACTTCTACTCCAGAAGGCAACTCTAATTTCATCAAGGCATCAATTGTCTTAGATGAAGAACTATAGATGTCTAACAATCTCTTGTAAGAAGACAACTGGAATTGCTCTCTAGATTTTTTGTTTACGTGTGGTGAACGTAATACTGTAAAAATCTTTTTATTGGTTGGTAAAGGAATAGGACCGTTTACAACAGCTCCAGTAGACTTTACCGTCTTTACAATCTTCTCAGCAGATTTATCTACTAAGTTATAATCGTAAGATTTTAATTTTATTCTGATTTTTTGACTCATTTTCTAATGTTTTAAATTAAGCTTTAGTAGCTGCTATGACTTCTTCTGATACGTTAGAAGGTGTTTGTGCGTAGTGTGAAAACTCCATTGTAGAAGTTGCTCTACCCGATGATAACGTACGTAAAGTAGTCACATAACCAAACATCTCTGATAACGGCACATCAGCTTTAACAACCTTAGCTCCTCCTCTATCACTCATATCGTTAACTTGACCTCTACGTCTGTTTAAGTCACCTACAATATCTCCCATGTTCTCTTCTGGCGTAATCACATCCATCTTCATCACTGGTTCTAGTATAATAGCTCCTGCTGCTTTCGCACAAGACTTATATCCTAATTTTGCAGCTAATTCGAAAGATAAAGCATCAGAATCAACAGGGTGGAAAGATCCATCCTTTAAAACAATCTTCAATGAATCCATGACAAATCCAGCTAGAGGTCCATTTTGCATAGACTCTTTGAATCCTTTTTCTACCGCTGGTATAAATTCCTTAGGTATACGTCCACCTTTGATCTCATCGACAAACTGTAATCCAGTTCCTTCAAAATCTTCATCAACAGGCCCCATTGTGAATACAATGTCACCAAACTTACCACGACCTCCAGATTGCTTTTTATAAGTTTCTCTGTGTTCAGTAGTTTTTGTTACAGCTTCTTTGTATTCTACTTGTGGTTGTCCCTGATTAACTTCAACTTTGAACTCACGTTTCATACGGTCAACTAAAACCTCTAAGTGTAATTCCCCCATTCCAGAAATCACTGTTTGACCAGAGGCTTCATCAGTTTTAACTGTAAATGTTGGGTCTTCTTCAGCTAATTTACCTAAAGCCAATCCCATTTTATCAACATCTGCCTTTGTCTTTGGCTCAATAGATATACCAATCACGGGTGCAGGAAAGTCCATGCTCTCTAATACAATAGGTCCATCTAAAGAAGACATTGTATCACCAGTTTTGATGTCTTTAAATCCAACAGCAGCACCAATATCTCCAGCCTCAATATGATCAATAGAGTTTTGTTTATTTGCGTGCATTTGGTAGATACGTGAAATACGTTCTTTTTTACCTGAACGATTGTTTAAGATGTAAGATCCTGCATCCAAACGCCCTGAATAAGCACGGAAAAATGCCAAACGTCCTACGAAAGGATCTGTAGCAATTTTAAACGCCAAAGCAGAAAATTTATCATTTACATCAGGACTTCTTGTCTCTTCTTGTTCTGTATCTGGGTTTGTCCCAACTATCTCTGGTCTGTCCATCGGTGATGGCAAATAACGACATACAGCATCTAACAAAAATTGAACACCTTTGTTTTTAAACGATGAACCGCATATCATTGGAATGATTGCCATATCCATAACAGCAGCTCTTAATGCAGCGTGCACCTCTTCTTCAGAGATAGAGTTTTCATCTTCCATGAATTTCTCTAACAACTCTTCATCATAAGAAGCCACCTCTTCGATCAATCTAGCACGAGCCTCTGCAGCCTCATCAACTAAATCTTCAGGAATATCAATCACATCAAAGGTTGCTCCTTGGGTGTTGTCATGCCATACAATAGCTCTGTTTTTTACTAAGTCTACAACCCCTCTAAAATCATTTTCTTCACCAATAGGCAAAACAATTTCAACTGCATTAGACCCTAACATTTCTTTTACTTGCTTACATACGTTAGCAAAGTTAGATCCTTGTCGGTCCATTTTGTTTACAAATCCAATACGAGGTACTTTGTAGTTGTCTGCTAATCTCCAGTTGGTTTCTGATTGAGGCTCAACACCATCAACAGCACTAAATAAGAATACCAAACCATCTAACACACGCAAAGAACGGTTCACCTCAACAGTAAAATCAACGTGCCCTGGAGTATCAATAATATTAAAATGGTAACCTTTCGCATCTGAAGTAGGCTGACCATTTTCTACAGGAAACTGCCAAGTACAAGTAGTAGCAGCAGAAGTAATCGTTATACCTCTCTCCTGCTCTTGTTCCATCCAGTCCATAGTCGCTGCACCATCGTGTACTTCTCCAATCTTGTGAGAAACTCCAGTGTAGTATAATATACGCTCTGTCGTAGTGGTTTTACCCGCATCAATGTGCGCTGCAATACCAATATTTCTTGTAAGTTTTAAATCTCTAGCCATTTCTATTAAAATCTAAAATGTGAAAATGCTTTGTTAGCTTCTGCCATCTTGTGAACATCCACTCTCTTTTTAACAGCAGCTCCTTCTTCTTTTGCAGCAGCCAATACTTCTGCAGCTAATTTCTGAGCCATAGTCTTTTCATTTCTCTTTCTAGAGTAAGAAATCAACCATTTCATTGCCATAGAAACCTTTCGGTCTGGTCTAATTGGCATTGGAATTTGAAAAGTAGCACCCCCAACACGACGGCTACGTACTTCTACTTGAGGCATTACGTTAGACAATGCATCTTTCCATATTTCTAATGAAGATTTCTCTTCCTCTTCTCCTTTTTTATTTTCTACAATCTCTAATGCATCGTAAAAAATTTTGAACGCTGTAGATTTCTTACCATCCCACATTAAGTTGTTCACAAAACGTGTCACCAATTGGTCGTTAAACTTTGGATCTGGTAAAAGAATTCTCTTTTTTGCTCTCCTTTTTCTCATGTTTTCTTAAGAATTTAAAAGATTAATAGATTATTTTTTTGGACGCTTAGTTCCATACTTAGATCTACGTTGAGTTCTTCCCTCAACACCAGCAGTATCTAAAGCTCCACGTACTACGTGATACTTTACCCCTGGTAAATCTTTTACTCTTCCTCCCCTTACTAATACTATCGAGTGCTCTTGTAGGTTATGTCCTTCTCCTGGGATGTAAGCGTTTATCTCATTACCGTTAGTCAATCTAACACGGGCTACTTTACGCATTGCCGAGTTAGGTTTCTTAGGTGTTGTAGTATAAACACGCGTACATACTCCACGACGTTGTGGACATGCCTTCAAAGCAGCCGATTTACTCTTCTTAGTAACTTGGGCTCTTCCTTTTCTAACTAATTGTTGAATAGTTGGCATAAATTAATATATATAACGTTTTAATATTTTCCCTTTGAAAATTATCTCCAAAGGCTTGCAAAACTACAAATATTTTCTAATTAATCAAATACCAATGAGTTAATTTTATTTTTTGG
>NZ_JBDNAI010000086.1:0-40251 GCF_039768515.1 Wenyingzhuangia sp. | reverse complement strand
TTAGACAATACAGACGAGAAGTATGTGATTTCAAGTGTTCCACAGGTAAGTGATGATTTGAGCCTCAACCTTGGCGTGAGCTTAGAGAGCGAGAAAGAAGTTACTTTTACTTTAGATGCAACGACATCATTTTCTAAGGATCTTTATTTGTTAGATAAACAAACCAACCAGATCACAAATCTTCGAGAAGGGGATCATACCACATCGGTATCTAGTGGAGATCACATGGATAGGTTTAGTTTGGTGTTCAAGTCAACTGAAAACCTAAAGATAGAGGGAGTAGCAGAAAAAGGTCATGTCGAAATATATCATCATGATGATCACCTAAACATCTCTTCTGAAACGGCAACTATAAAAAAAGTCAATCTTTATGATATTAATGGGAGAGAGGTATTGGATTACGATGTATCTGAACTCACCAAAAGTGTGCGTTTGTCTTTAGCCAAAATGTCCCAATCTTTAATGATTATAAAAGTGAATACAAGTGAAGGAATATTTACTAAAAAACTTTTTTTAGAGTAACTTTGTAGTGCCTTTAAAAAAAAGTAATGATTAAACGTTTCCTGTATTTTTTGGCCGTCTTGGTGATTATAGATATCTATTTACTCAACGGCTACAAGAATTTTAATTTAAATTCCTCCTTTAAAATAGCGTTTAAGTGGTTTTACTATGCTAGTCTTTTGGTTAGTTATAGTTGTTTCGCACTGATTATTATAAAGTTTGACGATAGACCCACCCAATCAACTCTTTGGATGAACTTATGGTTTGGGTATACTTTTGCCTTTCTGGTCCTCAAAATGGTCTTATTTTTGGGTGTGGTTTTAGATGATTTGATTAGGGGGATTGAATACTTGAGTAAAGCAGTTTGGAACCTTATGTCACAGCCCAGTACCAAAGTTGCTTATCCTGACCGAAGAAAATTCATTGGTCAGCTAGGGTTGGGACTCGCTAGTGTTCCATTTTTAGGGATGTTGTATGGAATCACAAAAGGGAAATACAATTACAAGTTAAAATCGGTTTCATTGGATTTTAGCAATTTACCTAGAGTTTTTGATGGCCTAAAGATTGTTCATATATCAGACATACATTCGGGTAGTTTTGATGATATCGAAGCAGTCGCCCAAGGCGTAAACATGATTAAGGAACAAGAAGCAGATTTGGTTTTGTTTACAGGGGATCTGGTAAATAATGATGCAGAAGAAATTGTTCCCTACAAAGAACTCTTTGGGGGGGTTCAAGCACCATTAGGTGTTTTTTCAACATTAGGCAATCATGATTACGGTACCCATAAACGATGGAAAAGTAAGGAGGACAAATACAACAATTTATCAGATTTAAAAGCCCACCAGAAAGAGATGGGATTTGATTTGCTAAACAACAGAACGCATACCATAGTTAAAGAGGGACAAGCGTTAGACATTGTAGGAGTTGAAAACTGGGGAAAACCACCATTTCCTCAACTGGGAGATTTAGATAAAGCACTTGAAGGAACAAATCCAAACCATTTTAAGATCTTATTATCTCACGATCCCACACACTGGGATGAAAAGGTTATACCAAATGCTCAAAAGATAGATTTAACGTTATCAGGTCATACCCACGGTATGCAATTTGGTGTTGAGATACCAGGTTTTAAATGGAGTCCATCAAAATACATATATAAGCGTTGGGCAGGTTTGTACCAGAACAAAGAACAATTCTTATATGTCAACAGAGGTTTTGGCTTTTTAGGGTTCCCAGGTCGAGTAGGGATTTGGCCCGAAATAACAGTAATTACTTTGAATAGAAAAGGATAGCAAATGGATGCTTTTAACCACGCAATCAATCATTGGTTTGACCAGTCTAAACTCGCCCTGAAAAATCTTCCGCCTCTAAAAGAAGAGCTATCAAAAAGACAAAAATTGGTACAGGTCTCGGAATACAATGCTACTTTTTCAATCAATATGGTAAATGTTTGTGGTACCTATGCTATCGTAGGAGGCAACCCTGACACAAAGGATAGTTATTACACGGGTACTTTGCAAATAGAATTGTTGAACAATCAAATTGTAGCGACTTGGTTGATTGATGGGAGTCAACCTCAAAATGGTTATGGTTTTGTATTTAACAATACGCTAGTTCTTCAGTTTAAATATCACGCCAATGCGGATTTGTTTCACGGTATTGTTGCTTACGAATTTTTGACACCTGAAATAGTAAACGGTAAATGGACAGAAGAAATGGCATTTGAAAGTGCTTTTGAAATGGGACGAAAACTTCCTTCTAGTGAATTAGATCTCGCAAATCCAGAACCTTTTTTTAGTGCGAATTGATACAGGCCGCTGATCGTGAGCTTGATGTGTTTATTGTATTGGTTTTAAACCCTTAAGAATAAACAACGGTAAATACTTGTATTTAACTTCTTTTAACTATTTTTGCGCTTTAAATTTAAAGCACACCATGCAAGAAATAAGAAACATAGCTATTATAGCGCACGTTGACCACGGTAAAACTACTTTGGTAGATAAGATTATTGACCAAGCTAAAGTTCTAGACGAACGAAAAGAGCGTACAGATTTATTATTGGATAATAATGATTTGGAACGTGAAAGAGGAATCACAATTCTTTCAAAAAATGTTTCTGTTCAGTACAAAGGAACAAAAATCAACGTAATTGACACCCCTGGTCACGCCGATTTTGGAGGTGAAGTGGAGCGTGTATTAAAGATGGCTGATGGTGTTTTATTGTTAGTAGATGCTTTTGAAGGGCCGATGCCTCAAACTCGTTTTGTTTTGGGAAAAGCCATTGAATTAGGGTTGACACCTATAGTAGTTGTCAACAAAGTAGACAAAGAAAACTGTACTCCTGATATCGTTCATGAAAAAGTATTTGATTTGATGTTTGCCTTAGAAGCAACTGAAGAACAGTTAGATTTTGCTACAATTTATGGTTCAGCAAAGAACAATTGGATGAGTACTGATTGGAAAAACCAAACAGATAATATTGTTCCCTTATTGGATGCAGTGCTAGAATCTATTCCACCTTCACCTTACAATGAAGGTACCCCACAAATGCAAATTACTTCTTTAGATTTTTCTTCATTTACAGGAAGAATAGCAATTGGACGTATTTTCCGAGGAGATTTGCAAATAGGGAAGGATTATATGTTGTGTAAATCTGATGGTACCACCAAGAAAGTACGAATCAAAGAACTACACGTATTTGAAGGTATGGGTAAAGTTCAAGTAGATGCTGTACGTTGTGGTGATATTTGTGCCATTACAGGAATTGATGGATTTGAAATTGGTGACACCATTGCAGATTTAGAAAACCCAGAAGCCTTACCAAGAACTGAAATAGACCAACCTACAATGAGTATGTTATTTACCATTAACAATTCACCGTTTTTTGGTAAAGAAGGTAAATTTGTAACGTCTCGCCACTTGCGTGATCGCTTGTTCAAGGAACTAGAGAAGAACTTAGCTTTAAAAGTTGAGACCACAGATTCAGAAGATAAGTTTAATGTTTTTGGTCGTGGTGTATTGCACTTATCAGTTTTAATAGAAACAATGAGACGTGAAGGTTACGAATTACAAGTAGGTAGGCCTCAAGTAATCTTTAAAGAGATTGAAGGTCAAAAATGTGAACCTTATGAAACATTGTCTATTGATGTTCCTGAAGAAGTAGCTTCTAAGGCTGTGAATTTGGTAACCCTTCGTAAGGGAGACTTAATGGTTATGGAGCCTAAAGGTGATTTACAACACTTAGAATTTACAATCCCTTCTAGAGGTTTGATTGGTTTAAGAAATAAAATATTGACGGCTACTTCAGGTCAAGCAATCGTAAATCATCGATTTGCAGAGTATGGACCTTATAAAGGTGACTTTACAGAGGAAGTCAAAGGAGCAATCGTTTCTGCTGCAGCTGGTAAAGCAACAGCGTATGCGTTAGACAGATTACAAGATAGGGGTAAATTCTTTATTGATCCTAACGATGAAATATATGTAGGTCAAGTTATTGGGGAAAATAATAAATCAGATGAAATGTCTGTAAACCTCATCAAAGGAAAGCAATTGACAAATATGCGTAAGTCTGGTACTGATGAAGCGATGAAAATTTTTCCTAAAGTAAACTTTTCTTTAGAAGAGTGTATGGAATATATCAAAGCGGATGAGTATTTAGAAATTACTCCAGAAAGTCTAAGGATGAGAAAAATTACGTTTAAGGCTTAATTTCGCTCAGTACGATAAAAAAACGCTTTCAACTTGTTGAAAGCGTTTTTTTATACATTTGTTTTCTAATTTTATATTATGAACTACTTGTTCTTTATTTTCTTTTTTACTCAATTGTGTCTATCTCAAGATATTCACATGGACAAAAAAATTGATATTCCCCACAAGGTTAGTGAGGTTTCAGGTATTGTTTTTTTTAAAGGGAAACAAGAATTGATCACTTTTAATGATTCTGGAGGAAAACCTGAATTGTACATCTTAAGCGCAAAGACTGGAAGGTTAAAAAGAACTATAAAAGTTAAAAATGCAAAAAACATAGACTGGGAATCGATCACAGCAGATGATAAATTTATTTATGTTGGTGATACAGGAAATAACTATGGTAATAGAAAAAACTTAGTCATTTATAAGATATCAAAAAAAGAAATTGCTAAAAAAAATGTGGTCAAGGCTAAAAAAATTCACTTTGCTTATGAAGATCAAAGATCATTTGTCACAAAAATTCACTTGACGAATTACGATTGTGAAGCCATAACCGTTCATAAAAAAGAGATTTATCTATTTACCAAGAACTGGGAAAATCATCAAACCAATATTTATAGATTGCCCCTAACAAAAGGGAAACATATCGCTCATAAAGTTCACCAAATAGATATAGGTTGTTTGCTAACGTCTATGTCGTATTGCTCTGGTAATGATACTTTTATGGGTACTGCCTATGACAAAGATTACAAATCTTACTTGATTAAAATCAATCACTTCAATTCTAGAAATCAAAAAGTAGTAAAATATGATCTATACAAATCTATAGGATTTGCAAATCAAGTTGAAGGCCTTGCTTGGAAGACCAATAGCACCTTATATATCAGTAGAGAAGCTAGTGAAGTAAAATTAAGAGGTAAAAAACACAAACGCAATCAAAAATTAATACAAATTAGTCTTAGAGATTAATGTATTTTTGTAATATAAATTTATTAGTGTGTCTGCATTTACAAAGCTCATAAAAGATCAAAAAAAACAAGCCTCTAAAAAAAAGAACCGTTTTAATTTAGAAGCCAATACGAATGCAAACAGAGTTGGTTTGTATTGTGCTTGTGGATCAAAAAAATCATACAAGCTTTGCTGTTCACGCATACATAAAAACATTTATTTAGCCACAAGTCCTTTGGCGTTGATGAAATCTAGATATGTTGCATTTGTGATGGGAGATATAGATTTTTTGATGTTGAGCCATCATTCTTCAACTCGACCTGATCAAGAAAAAGATGAAATTTTGCGTTGGACTCAAAGCATAAACTGGTCGAATTTAGAAATTACAGAAGTAGTACCGGTTCATCAACAAGAAGGTTTTGTTAGTTTTAAAGCAAGTTATACTGACAAAGATGTTCCTCATGTGATTTATGAAAAATCACGATTTGTGATTGAAAATAACCATTGGACTTATATAGATGGTATTCACTTCTAAACAACAAAATGATGGCAAAAGCAGGAAGCGATAAAAACACGAAAAACAAATCTAAGCACCAAAAGCTTTTAGAAAGAAAAAAAAATAAAATCAAACAAAAAGAAGAAGCTCATAAGGAGCGACTAAAGATTTTAAAGGCACAAATAAATGCTACAAAATAAAAAATGAAGATTTGGTTTGTAAAGACTGTTTTGTACAAGCAGGTCCATTTCAAAAATTAATATTTTAAGTTTTCAAAAATACCTGCAGCACCTTGGCCCGTTCCAACACACATGGTTACCATTCCATACTTGCTGTTTCTTCTTCTCATTTCATTCATCAATTGCACTGTAAGTTTTGTTCCTGTACATCCTAATGGATGTCCTAAAGAGATGGCTCCTCCATTGACATTAATTTTTTCAGGATTTAAATCAAGTTCATTGATAACAGCTATCGTTTGTGAGGCGAATGCTTCATTCAGTTCAATCAAGTCAATATCATTCTTGTTCAACCCCGTATTTTTTAGCAGTTTGGGTATGGCCAATGCTGGTCCTATCCCCATAATTTTTGGGTCTACACCTACGGTAGCAAACGATACAGGTCTTGCGATAGGTTCGAGATTTAACTCCTTGACCATCGATTCACTCATAACCAATACAAAAGCAGCTCCGTCACTCATTTGTGAGGCATTACCAGCGGTGACAGATCCACGATTGGCAAATACAGGCTTTAATTTGGCTAGCGCTTCTAATGAAGTATCTTTTCTGGGTCCTTCATCTTTATTTACTGTATAATTACGATTTTGCATCTTCCCATCTGTATCAACATAAATTTCCTCAATATCAATGGGAGCAATCTCTTCATCAAATAGATTTTTTGCTTGGGCACTTAAGGCTTTTTGATGGGAATTATTCGCATATTCATCTTGTTTTTCTCTTGAGATGTCAAATGTATTGGCAACAGCTTCTGCCGTCAATCCCATTCCCCAATAATAATCTTCATTACCTGCTTTGGTTTCTCTGTAGTTAGGAGATGGTTTATAGCCACCCATGGGTATATATGACATGCTCTCAACACCTCCTGCAATAATACAATCAGCCATACCAGCTTGTATTTTAGCAGAGGCTATAGATATCGATTCTAACCCAGAAGCACAATATCTATTGACAGTCATTCCAGGGACATCATTGATATTTAACCCCATTAAAGAGATCAAGCGACCAATATTCAAACCTTGTTCAGCTTCCGGCATAGCATTGCCTACAATCACATCATCGATGCGAGTTTTGTCAAGTTCAGGAGTTTTCTTTAATAAATATTGTATGGTTTCGGCAGCCAATTCATCAGGTCTTTTGAACCTAAAAACACCTTTAGTTGCTTTTCCTGTTGCAGTTCTATATCCTTTTACGATGTATGCTGTTTTCATGTTTTGAAATTTTTATCGATTTTTCTTAGGCGTTTCGTATTGATTTACTTTTTTCATCGCATATGAAAGGAGTATTAATTTCGAAGGGGTTTTCCGAATTTAAGCATGTATTGAATCCTTTCTAAAGTTTTCTTTTCTCCTAGGAGAGACAAAAAAGCTTCCCGCTCTAAATTTAAAAAGTATTGTTCTGACACCCACGAAGGTTCTGATAAATTTCCACCTGCCATGACATATCCGAGTTTGTTTGCAATAATTTTATCATGTTTAGTAGCATAGTTTCCTGCGAACATACTATCTGCCCCCACTTGAAACATTCCTAACACGTCTTGACCTAATGCTTTTATCTTTTGAGGAGTAGGAGCGATATAACCATCCTCTAACATTTGTAATGCATAATTTTTTGCAGTTGCGATTTGTTGATAGTCATTTACGGTTACCAAATCTTTATGAGGTTGGTGATACCCCAAATCATAGGCTTCGTGTGCAGAAGAACTTACTTTAGCTAGAGCAATATTTGTAAAAACAGCGCTCATTCTGTTGAGTTTTACATCATCTTTTAGAACCAAATCTGAAACTCTTTTTGTCATTTCTTTGGTACCTCCACCTCCAGGAATAAGCCCTACTCCAAATTCCACAAGACCAGTATAGGTCTCTGCACTAGCAATGATCTTGTCAGCGTGTAGGCTCAATTCACACCCTCCTCCTAAGGTCAAACCTCTTGGTGTGATTAGTGTAGGGCAAGAGGAATACCTCATTCTCATTACTGTATTTTGAAAATAGGTTACGGCATCATTGAGTTTATCGTATTCTTTTTCAGTTGCTAGTAAAAATACGGAGGCTAAATTTGCTCCAACAGAAAAATTAGTAGATTGATTTCCTAAGATAAGAGCATCATATTCAGTTTCTGCCAAATCAATTCCTTTGTTTATGGCTTGTAAAACACCACTACCCAAAGTGTTCATTTTGGAATGGAATTCAACATTTAAAACTCCATTGCCCAAATGTTGAATCGAAGCTTCTTCGTTGGACCATACTGTTTTTGTTTTTTTGATGTTTTCCAAAATGATAAAACGTGCTTGTCCTGGAATTTCTATTTTTGTTTTAGAAAGAACATCATAAACTATTTTTTTTCCTTCTGTAACATCATAAAACTTAAAGTGACCCCGATTTTTAAATTCCTCAATCCATTTTGGGTAGGTATATCCTTCAGAAGTTATTAGAGATAGTCCTTGTTCAAATCCAAGGGCATCCCAAATTTCAAACGGTCCATGTTGCCATCCAAAACCTGCTTTCATGGCCTCATCAATTTTGTATAGATCATCAGAGATTTCAGGAATTCTATTCGCTACGTAAGCAAATAAAGCGGCAAATGATTTTCTAAAAAAATGACCGATTTTCCCTTTGTCTTGAATTAGTATTTCAAATCTATCTGCGATACAATCCATATGATTTAATTTCGATAGTAAACCGGGATTGTTTTTTTTTGTGGGCTTATATTCGAGGGTGTTTAGATCTAAAGATAAAATATTGAGGGTTCCATCAGGATTTCTTTTTTTTTGATAGAAACCCTTTCCCGTTTTATGCCCATACCATCCTTGATGAATCATATCTTGAATAAAGTTTGGAACTTTAAAATAGTGATGGGCTTCGTCTTCTTTGCAGTTGTCATAAAGTCCATTGGCAACGTGAAGTAAAGTATCTAGGCCAACCACATCAACTGTTCTAAAAGTTGCAGACTTTGGTCTTCCTATTAGTGTTCCTGTGAGTTGATCCACTTCTTCAATTGATAAATTGAGTTCTTTGACAATATGAAACATATGCATGATTCCAAATATTCCTATTCTATTACCAATGAATCCAGGTGTATCTTTAGCTAAGATTGATGTTTTTCCAAGAAACTTAGAACCAAAGTTGACCAAAAAATCAACGACTTCTTTTTTACAATCTGGCCCTGGAACTATCTCCAAAAGTTTTAAATATCTAGGAGGGTTGAAAAAATGTGTCACAGCGAAATGTTCTCTAAAATCCAAGGAACGGTCTTTGTTCATAAACTGAATTGGAATTCCAGAGGTATTACTCGTGATTGGTGTGCCAGGTTTTCTGAATTTCTCTATTTGATCAAATACTTTTTGTTTGATTTCCAATCGCTCAACAACCACCTCAATAATCCAATCAACATTTTGAATCTTTTCAATATCGAACGACAAGCTACCCGTTGTGATTCTAGAGGAAAAGTTCGATTTATAAAGAGGTGTTGGCTTTGTTTTTATTGCTTTTTGCAAGTTGTTGTTCACAATTCTATTTCTAATAGAAGTGTGGTTTAATTTTTTTCCTTCAGATTTTTCTGAAGGAGTCAGTTCTTTGGGGGAAATATCCAAAAGTAAAACTTGAACACCAATATTTGCAAAGTGGCAAGCAATCCTAGATCCCATAATTCCAGCCCCTATTACTGCTATTTTATTGATGTGCTTTTTCATGTTACATTTTGTTAATTGAGCGCGAGATAACTCTAAATAAATAAAATTTTATTTATTCTTCTACTTTCATGCTTGTTATTCAAATATATTAAAAAACGATGTAAGCTGAATGAAAATGAAATAAATGAAATGATAATTTTTTTTTAAATTAAGCAATTGTCAATACAGTTTATGAAATAAAAAACAATATGAGGGTTGTGGTTTTAATATTAACCTTCATTAAGAAAATTAATATTAAAGAATATATAATACCTTTGATTACCATAAAAAAACTAAAAGTTTATGTCTGAAACTATTTTAAAAATTCAAGAAGTCTCTAAATCTTATGGTTTAAAATTGGCACTGAAAAATGTTTCTATAAATATTAAAAAAGGGTCTATATATGGTTTGATTGGTCAAAATGGAGCTGGAAAAACTTCTTTATTGAGAATATTAAACCAAATCATTGAAGCTGACCAAGGAAAAATACTATTTAAAGGTCTTAACATGACTTCCAAAAGTGTCAAAGAAATAGGTTATTTACCAGAAGAAAGAGGGTTGTACAAAAATATGACGATTGAGGAACAGGCCTTGTATTTTGCTCAACTGAAAGGGATGACAAAATCAAAAGCTTTGAAACAATTAAATTATTGGTTAGATCGGTTTGAAATATTAGAATGGAAAAAGAAAAAAACACAAAGCCTTTCAAAAGGAATGGCTCAGAAAGTTCAATTTATGATTGCCGTTATTCATCAACCTGACTTATTGATTTTAGACGAACCTTTTAGTGGTTTTGACCCTATTAACGCAAACTTAATTGCGAAGGAGATAAAAAATTTAGCTCAAGAGGGTACCACTATCATATTTTCGTCTCACAGAATGGAATCTGTAGCTGAAATGTGTAATGATATATGTTTGCTTCACCATGGAAAAATAATATTGGAGGGAAGTGTTGAAGCGCTACAAAAGCAGCATGCTAAAAAAAATTATGAAGCCACTCTTTCTAATATATCTGAGGTTGAATGGGAATCTTTTTTATCCAATCCTTCATACAAAACACAATGGATTCAGACAAAAAACAAAGAAATGAGTTTAACAACAGAAGAAACTTCTAATGGTGCGGATAAACTTTTAGAAGATTTGTTAAAAGTAGGACAAGTAGTTTCATTCACACAGCATTTACCAAGTTTACAAGATATTTTTATCAAAACAATTGAAAATGAATAAATTAATTCTAATGATTAAAAGAGAATTCATCACTAAGGTAAGAAGTAGCGCTTACTTGGTTTTGATTTTTTTAAGTCCTCTTCTTGTGATTGGTACGTTTGCTGCTGTTTTTTACTTTAGCAGTCAAGAAAAAATTGATGATGATCAGAAGGTATCTGTTCTCGTAGTTACATCTCCTGAAATCATTTTAGAGTTACAAAAAAAACTTCCTAATCTTTATTTGGATATTGAGAGTTCTATGTCATTTGAAGCTGCTAAATTATTGATGTATGAACAAAATCATAACGGTTTGTTATATACAAACCCATCTCTTTCTGTAATGAAAATCTGTTACGATGACAATATCCCTTTGGCTGTTATTGAAAATATCTGTCAGAAGTCTCACATAGTTCAACAATTAAAACAAAATGGAGTAGATTCAAAAACAATAAAATTAGCTTCAGCAAGTGTCCCAATTCATGCTCTCAAAAAAGAGAATCCAGAGGCAACCATAGAAAAATGGGGTAAAGGGTTGATCGCTGTGGGATCAGGGTATTTGGTTATGATGTTTGTGATTGTTTATGGAAATGCAGTGATGCGAAGTACCATTGAAGAAAAAAACAGTCGTGTCGTTGAAATTATAGTTGGAACAGTTAAGCCATTTCAATTGATGTTGGCAAAGATTATTGGGAATGCTTTGGCAGGAATCTTACAATTTATAATATGGTTGGTCTTAATTTTGGTTGGTCTCACTTTCTTAGAATTATGTTTTCCAAATGTTGGAGAAAAAACAATATTAGCAGATCAAATCTTCAGGTACCTTTGGCAAATAAATTACATTGAAATCTTTGTAAGTTTTATTTTGTTTTTTTTGAGTGGTTATTTTTTGTACAGTGCTTTTTATGCTACAATTGGTGCGGCAGTAAGTAGTGAAACAGATACCCAACAATTTGTTCATCCAATATTATTACCCTTAATGTTTGCTGTTTATATTGGTGTTTTTTCTGTTGTCAATGGAGATCCAAATGGAGAAACCGCCACACTTTTTTCAATGATACCATTTACTTCACCTATCGTAATGTTGATGCGAATTCCTTATGGTGTTCCTATCTGGCAAATAATTTTGTCCTTGGCATTATTATTGGTTAGTTTTATCACAACAGTTTTTATTGCAGGTAAAATTTACAGCATAGGAATTTTAACGTATGGAAATAAACCAAGCATCAGACAACTCGTGAAATGGATGTTTCAATAATAATAAGGATACAATAGAGATGAGTAAAATACTACTGATAGAAGATGAGGCAGCCATTAGACGTGTGCTAAGTCGAATTATTGCAGATGAAAATAGCAGTTATTATGTTGAAGAAGCCGAAGATGGAATCAAAGGCTTGGAAAAAGTTAAAGAAAAAGATTTTGATTTGATTCTTTGTGATATCAAAATGCCTAAAATGGATGGGGTAGAAGTGCTGCAGAGCATCAAAGCCATGAAGCCAGAGGTTCCTGTGATTATGATATCTGGACATGGAGATTTAGACACTGCTGTTCAGACCATGCGATTGGGTGCTTATGATTATATTTCTAAGCCCCCAGACTTGAACAGGCTTTTGACTACCGTACGTAATGCTTTAGATCAGAAACAGCTGATTGTAGAGAACAAGCAATTGAAGAAAAAAGTGAGCAAGAAATATGAAATGATAGGAGAGAGTGAGCCTATTCTCCAAATCATCAACATGATTGACAAAGTAGCTCCTACTGATGCTCGAGTCCTGATTACTGGCCCTAATGGAACAGGAAAAGAATTGGTAGCACACCGATTGCATAATTTAAGTCAACGTTCTAATGCCCCGATGATCGAGGTGAATTGTGCTGCTATACCATCTGAACTCATAGAAAGTGAGTTGTTTGGTCATGTAAAAGGTTCTTTTACAGGAGCCAATAAAGATAGGTCAGGAAAGTTTGAAGCGGCGCATGGAGGTACTATTTTTTTAGATGAAATAGGAGATATGAGTTTATCTGCTCAAGCTAAAGTTTTGAGAGCGCTACAAGAAAATAAAATAAGTAGAGTAGGGTCTGATAAAGATATAAAGGTTAACGTAAGGGTGTTAGCAGCGACAAATAAAGATTTACGAAAAGAAATTGAAGAGGGAAGGTTTAGAGAAGATTTATATCATAGATTGGCCGTTATTTTAATACATGTACCTTCCTTAAATGATCGTAGAGACGATATTCCAGTTTTGATCAAACACTTTGCCCGTTTGATTGCAAAGGAGCAGGGTGTCGCATTAAAAACCTTTTCAGACGATGCAATTGCAAGACTACAAGGTTACAACTGGACAGGAAATATTCGAGAATTGAGAAATGTTATAGAGCGTCTCTTGATATTGGGGGGTCATGAGATTGACGAATCGGATGTAACACTTTTTGCAAGTAAATAATCAAATAAATATACATGGTAAATCATCAAATAAAAGATGTTAAAATTGGTGTTGGCGTAGGGGTGATTAAATTTGGAATGATTAAAACTGAAGTATTAAATATTTTAGGTTTGCCTACAGAAAAAGACATAGAGAAAGATTTTGAAACAGGGGATGCTGTAGAAACTTGGGATTACGAAAATTATGGCGTAGCTTTTTCTTTTGATGAAGAAGAAAGTTGGCGATTAGAAACCATTACCATAAACTCAAGTAATTTTGAAATCAATGGAGTAGGCCTAATTGGCTATGGGATTCAAGAAGTTCAAGATTTTATTGAAGAACATGCTTTGGGTTCCATGGCATTCGAAGATTATTCATCTACAGATCATCCCAATCATGAATTGATTGATGTAGATCAATCTAATATGTTCTTTTGGTTTACTGATGAAGTACTCACCGAAATTCAATTTGGTGTGCAATGGGATGAAGATGATAATGCTTTATGGCCTGAATGAATGAATTCCATTTGCTATTTGGCATCCAAACAGCAAATGGACAATTAAAGTTACTTTTAATAGACAACTTATCTTTTAATTATTTTGTTTTTTACAACCAATCCTTTGTTGTTTTTAATCCTGTAGTAGTAAACACCTTGGCTTAAGTTGCTTATGTCCACTTGTATTTCATTAGAACTCCATTGATATTGCCTTACTACTTGACCTAAAGGATTAAAGATTGTGAATTCTAAAGATTCTGCATCAAAATTATCTATTTGAATGTTTAGTTTGCCACGAGTAGGGTTTGGGTAAACTAATATTTGCTTGTCAGCAATAGAAGTATTCTGATTTGAAAGGGTATGTGAACTTGCAATCCAATTGCTAGCCAAGCTATTGTCAGCATTTAAGTTCTGAAGTTCTAAGTAAGCTCCTAATCCATCAGCTGAATCTGGCCAAGGGGACTCATCTTTATAGGTAACTTCATCAATGGTATTACCAAAAGCATCACTTAGAATAATTTGATAGGAGTTGTTGCTTAGACTTCGAGTGAACTCATCGAAAGGTGTTTTTTCGTAATAACTTTCAAATGCTTCTAAATTGTTACATAAATATATTTTCTGATTTGCCTCTATAGAATTATTTTCAGGAAATTGATAGGAGATTCCAGGTTTTCTAATGTAGTAACCCGTTAAATCTACCCTCTGATCCGAATGGTTTGTAATTTCAATAAACTCTAGATCTTTACTTGAAAAATTAAAATCTTCTAGAGGGTGATAATTAATTTTACTGATGACCAAATTAGGTACAACCACATCGATACAATTGTCCATCGCACTGATGTTCGTGTTGATCCAATTGATACGTTGAAGAATCCAGTTTTTCATGTTTTCAATGTTCTCGTGCTGTTCAGATACAGTTCCCCATCTCTCTTGTTCTCTGTCTTTTGCCTCGCTCACCAAAGCGGCGTATTCATCAATATGATTGACAATAGTATTGTAGTTTAGAATTTGATTTTCAGCAGTTAGTTCGAACCACCGTTTTGCTAGATAGCATTGAAATGTTTCATCTTCAAATAAGTCTTTCCAAAATTTAGCTCCTTGATTACCGACACTGAATTGCCACGTGTCAAAGTGACTCCTATCAAATCCCCAATCAAACAAATCGTTTCCGTACGTAAGATTGTAATCCCAAACGGGTCCAGCTCTTAACTTACCATTCTTGTCTTTGTGAAAGTAAGTGCTAAACTGATATGCATCTGGATTGGAAGATATTTCAGCCATTATCATAAAATCTACAAAACTAGGAATGTCAATAATTGAAGGATATCCATTTGTAATCGATGGGTTTGCAGGATTTGTCTGGGAAGCCAAGTCGTTGAAGACATTCTCAATGTAAATCGCTTGCTCGTTTGTGATTTCGTCTGCACTTGGTTTGTGATGTAGAAAATCTGTTTCCCAACCCCCATAATTAGGCATTCGCCAAGCAACATCACCACTTCCTGTGATCTTATCCGCTTTGACAATATATCCTCCTGTGATTTCAGGATATTCATTGTCTTCTTCAGATATTTTCTTAACATCAACCCGATCAGAATCAATTTTAATTTTCTCTGTCAACAGATAGACTCCTTTGTAGTCTTCATTGACAATAACTTCAACGTATTTTACTCTTGGTGCGTAATTCCCCATCTTACTGGCAAGAGAATAAGATAGATAATCACGTATCATCGAGGGGTCAAAGGGTAAAGAATTAAGTATCCAATCATTTTCAGAAGGCATGCCCAGTAATTTAACATTGTTGTTAGCAATACCATCTTCTTTAAGTGTTGAAAATCCGTAGGGTTTTTTTTCTAAGGCTTGAGAACTACTTCCTCTAAATTCGATTCCAATATGACCATTGTAATTTAATGCTTCTTCATTGTCAAGGTCAGATAAATAATTTCTATTTCCATCATCATTGTATATAAGTTTCATGGTTCCTGGAACTTTTGGATCATCTTGTATTCCATGATCTGTTTTAATGACCATAATAGGTAAATTACTATCTGTCAAAGTTCTTTGCTGAGGAGTAGGTTCTTTCCAAAAATATAAGTTGTCTAAATATAAAGTATTGTTTCCTTCAGTTTTAAATTGAAAAGCTGCGCTTAGATCTCTACCAGCATCAGCGAAAAAACGGAGTGGTATATCTATGCTTACCCATTCTCCATTGGTTATTCCATCTATAGTCGCTATGTCATAAGCATTTTCACCACCTGCGATCAGAAAAAACTGAAACTCACTAGCATCAGCAGTATAATAATCTAAATGCACATATTCCATAGAAGAAACATCTGTTGTCTGGTAATCAATACCTTGATAATTAAGGTTTTCATACTTCATGGCCTTATTTCCAGCAATATCTATTTCTGTCATTATGGTAGCTTGCGACCAATTCGGATTTGTGTTTGTTGCAATTGAAGGATATTGATCACTATACACAGCGATTACATTTTCAGACAAATGGCTTGGTGTGGGTGCTGCTATGTTAGGGTTAGATGATTGCGAAAGTCCAAACATCGAGTACAATAGCGTGATTAATAAAGGGGTGTTTTTAATCATCTTGTGTTTTTTTAGTATAGGGTTTATTTACTAAAAGTATTAAATATAAGTTACAATTAAAAAATATTTAAATAAATCAAAATAAAAACATTGATTTTAAAAGCAGAGTATTTTGAAGAAAGAGGGTTTGTTACGATTTGATGGGGGTACCTATTTCAATCAGAAAACCATTATTATCTTTAACATAACCAACTTGTTGTCCCCAGGGTTTAAGACGAATGGGTGCATATTCTATAGCCCCATTTTTAATGGCGTTTTCAAAATCCTTTTCTATGTGGTCACTTGTAAATGTTATTGATATTCCAAAGGGTTTGTTTAGATGCTGGCTGACTTGGAATCCTTTTTTTAAATTATCATTTCCCAATTCTATGGTAGCAAACGCAATTGTTGTTTCTCCTGTAATGAGTTCCCCATAATCGTTTTCAGGGGTAATAAATTTACGCACAAATCCAAAAGCTTTCTCATAAAATATGATGGTTTCAGTAACATTTTTTACATAAAGGATTGTGTATCCATATTTCATCTTGTCATTTTAAATTATTATATCTACTTGCTCTATATGATGTTCTTTTTAAGCTTCAATGCCTTATTCCTTCCCGTTATCATCGTAAACGTATTCATTTGTATAGTTTCGTAGTTTACAAAAGTAAAATAAATTACTCAATCTCTATTTCGATACTGTTAGATTCAGCGAGACCTACACCTCCTTTGTATTGTATCGTGTAAATTCCCTTTTTATTCATCTTATATCCTTCTAAGATGTTTATTTTACCGGATATTGATTCCTTGTAATTTAAGGTAATATAGTCTTTTTTTGTGGGTGCAATCCTTTTAACCATGATTCCAACATAAGGTAGCGCTTCATTGTTTAGTTGAACTCTAAAACAGTTCGTTGACAAACCGTTTTCAATGGGAGTTCCCCAGGGTAGAAAAGAGATTGAAGTGTTTTTTTTGTTAGTTGCTTTCATTGAAATTTCAATAGGTTCACCAATCAGATGTTTATCTGCTGCGGAGATCTCAGTTTCGATATAATGATTGATTGCTATGCTTTCTTCCAGAATTTCGTTTTTGTTGTTATGGCACGCACTGATGATAATCAACCCTAATATTGATGTCACTTTGGAAGTTATTTTCATTATTTAGAGAGTAATAATATCTTATTCCAAATACTTTCATTGATAAAAATACCATCTTTTAAGTTTTTAGCCCTAGCCTGAGCGCTTCGTTCACCAGGATAATAGATTTTATCATTTTTTTTCATGGGTTCAACGTCATGAGTAAAATCAATTATTTCATCAATCAATTTTTGTTGTAGTCCTTGATCATTAAACACTTCAGGGTATACACAAATGTATACTTGAGAGATTTCTGTCTCAATATCTTTTGAACTAATTTTACTGGTTGAGTTTCCTCCTGACAAGAGGGTAGCAAGCATATCTAATACCATGGAAAGAGCTGAACCTTTCCAATACCCAACGGGTAACGCACGTTCTTTAGATAAAATTTTCTTAGGATCGTTTGAAAGATTATCGTTTTCATCCCAACCTCCAGGGTAGGGTAATTTTTCTTCTCTTAACCTGTAGTCATTAATTTTTCCAAATGAGAACTGAGACATTGCCATATCTAATACGACATTCCCTTTTTCTCTTGGTATTGATACAACAAATGGATTGTTTCCGATCCTACTTTCTTTACCTCCCCAAGGTGGCATGTTGGGTTTCGTATTTGTGAATAGTATCGATACGCAATTGGCGTTGGCAGCTTGTTTACCATAAGTTCCTCCTCTCATCCAATGGTTTGTGTTGCGCAATGCGACCATCCCCATCCCATGCTTCTTCGCTAATTCAACAGCTCTGTTGGTACATTTTGTTGCGTTTACAATCCCAGGACCCTGATTTCCGTCCCAGCGTTCTATGCTTCCAAATGAAGCTATTTTCTCTGCTTCAGCATTAATTTTAATGACTCCTTTTTCAATATGTTCAATAAATAGAGGAACTCGATTGATTCCATGTGAACTTACTCCGTCAAGGGTGCTTTCTGTAAAGACACTAGCCATTAATTTGGCTTTTTCGTTGGTGAATTTATATTTTATAAAAAGGTCATAGAGAACTTTTTCTATATCTTCTTGTGAAATATTCATAGATCTTATTTTTTAAATATTGCTATTTGCTTGGTGAATAGATGTTACAGAATACTCATGTTTCTTCGAATTGTAAACATCAAACTCAAAAACTAAAAATAATCAAAAACTTTGAGTTATTCACATCTACTGTTTTCATAATGATTAGAGTTGCTAATATGTTGAATAGGTGTGGGAGTCCAGCTATAAATTTACTTTATAACAAATAGTTGATTTTATAATTTTGAGATCGTTACAAATGACGACTTGTTATTTTGTGGTGTTTGTGATTACTATAAAATAGGAGTACCTTCTAGAGTAAAGAAAACGTAAAGAATTGTTCAATATCCTTTATGTTTTGAATTCCCAATATCCAACATACTTCAGAAAGATCGGAGAAATCTAATCCGCCATTTGAAATAGCCTTATTGTTGTAGCGACCTTTTTTTCCGTTGTATTTTTTTGATAAATCTGTAGCAAGTTGCCAGATATTAACCAAGTCAGGAGTTCTTATTTTGTTTTTCCAATAGGAATAAGTAGGGTCACGAAATCCAGGAGTACCATTACCTATTTTATTTCCATCGGGAATTTTCTTGTAGTCAGCGTATTTTTGTACAAATTTGAGATTCTCAGTGGACGTATGTGTTTCATTCCAATCACTATGTTGCACAACATGTATGTGTTTTGAAACCTTCATTTTTGGTAAATTTATTTGGATGGCTTTTATCAGTTCAGCAGTAAAATCAGATTGACCTGCTTCTGCAATCCAAAGATCTCCTTCGTTTTGAAGTGTTTTCAAAACAATATTTTTAACTTTTTCAACTGCATAATTAAAGTTTTTGTGGGCATCTGTCCAGTTGTTACCAAATGAGAGCTGGAACAAATCGTTGGGAGGAACATATAAACCTTTCTGGTTACCGTATGTACCTGTAACTGCATGATATTGTACTTTGGAAAATTTTGAATTTGACATCAATGTAACCAAGGCAGCCACAGTATGAAGGTCATCTACATCTGTTTTACAATCAAATTGTACCAATAATAAATCTTTTTCTATGTTGAAATCTGCTTCTTGTGCAGTCTTAAGAGGGATTGCATAGCTTTTAATGCTCATGAAAAATGGCGCTATTCCAAGGATGAGTAATATTTTATGTCTCATATAGTTTTTCTATTTCTTTTATAGGCGTTCATCAAAAAATAAATGATTGGAGTAGATACTAGAACTATTGATAGCGGCAGGAATAAGGTTCCAAGCCCTTTTATGTTTCCGTTTACACTTTCAATAGTTAGAATAACGATTGCTCTGAAAATCAATACAATAACCAATTTTAAAACCCTTAACATTCGAGTTGCATTCATGTATTGATACAAAGCATTTTCTTTTGTTATTTCACAATGATAATTAAACACTTGAGGAAATTTATTGAGGATTGTTAATCCAACAAATAATAGGGTTGAAATCACTGGTAATGCGAATATATTTGTTTTGTCTCCTAATTTATCGATTGATCCAAGAGCGTTGTAGTGTATTGGGATTATTTTCGGTAATTCATAAAAATGAATCCATGTAAAACACCATATCCCTATCACAGAAATCCAACCAAATATTTCAATGATCTTATCTATGGGTGATAATTGTAGCATTATTTTTGGTTTTTCATACATGCTTTTTTTCTAAAAATTTTATTTGCATTGGTAAGTATAAGAAATACAATTCTTTTAGCGTGTCCTCAATGAGTTTATTTTGATGCCATTGGTCTAAGAGATGAATATACCAATACTAGCTAGTTTTACGTTGTTTAGTGTCTTTTAGAATCGTTTCATAACCTTAAAACATAGGATAAACGACTGTTAGCAGAATGTCAAATAAAGAGATGTGATTTTTTTTGGCATACCAAACTTTTGATTCTATTGAACATTCGGATTCTCAACTATTTGTTCATGTACATTTCTATTCATTTTAACACCATGCATAACGTTATTGACGATTAAAAAAAATAAAACCTCCAATCTTATATAAAAGACTGAAGGTTTTTATTCGTATTTGTAATGGGAGCAATTTTTATTATTTGCTCAACCATTCTTTCGCATTCACAAAAGCCTCTAACCACGGAGAAACTTCGTCGTTTCTATCTTTAGGATAGTTGGCCCAATTCCATTGGAAAATGGAACGTTCTATGTGAGGCATCATAACTAAGTGACGACCATCTTTTGAACTCATCATTGCTGTATTATAAGAAGATCCATTTGGATTGGAAGGATAGCCCTCATATCCATACTTAGCCACTACGCTATACTGTTCTTCTGAATAGGGTAAATTGAACTTTCCTTCTCCATGAGATATCCAAACTCCTAATGTACTTCCTGCTAAAGAGTTTAACATCACAGAGTTGTTTTCTTGAATGGCAACTGAAGTAAATCCTGATTCGTGTTTGTGAGAATCGTTGTGTTCCATGACAGGCTTTTCAACATGCTCTGGGTTGATCAATCCAAGTTCAATAAGAAGCTGACAACCATTACAGATTCCTAGAGATAAGGTATCTTTACGAGCGTAGAAGTTGTCTAAAGCTGCTTTTGCTTTCGGATTGTATAAAAAAGCTCCTGCCCATCCTTTGGCAGACCCTAATACGTCTGAGTTAGAAAATCCCCCCACTGCAGCTAAAAAATTTACTTCTTCCAGCGTTTCACGACCAGAAATCAAATCGGTCATATGAACGTCTTTTACATCAAATCCTGCTAGGTACAAGGCATTGGCCATTTCGCGTTCTGAATTCGATCCTTTTTCCCGTAAAACAGCAGCAATTGGTTTTTTATCAGCTGTTATTTTAGGCAATTTACCTGTAAATTGACTAGGGAAATTAAAATCTAAAACTTGTTTTTTATAATTGTCAAATCTTTCAGATGCTTTTTTATCACCTGATTGTTTTTTATCTAGAAGATAAGATGTCTTGTACCAAACATCACGTAACTCAACAATATTGAAGACTTCTTTATCATTATCATTTGTCAAAGTTACTACCTCAGTTTCGGTTGCTGTACCAATATTTGCAAATTTCACTCCTGTATCGGTTAGTATTTTTTCCACCTTTGAGGGATGTAAAGTTTGGATGATAACCCCTGAGTTTTCAGCAAATAATGCTTTAGAAGTATCCCTTTCTCCCAGAGCTGTGATATCAATATTTGCACCCAACTGTTCATCTGAAAAACACATTTCCAATAAGGTTGTAATCAATCCCCCTGCAGAAATATCATGTCCTGCAGAGATCAATCCTTTTTCAACTAAAGATTGTATCGTATTAAAAGCAGTTTTAAACTTTGTACTATCTTTAATGTCTGGAGATTCAGTTCCTATCTTATTTAAAGCTTGAGCGAAAGAAGATCCACCAAGTTTAAATGTGTCTGAAGAAAAATCTATATAATAAATTGCGTTCCCCTTTTGTTTAGAAAAAACAGGTTCTACTACTTTTTTAATATCTTTACAATGTCCCACACTAGAAATGATTACAGTTCCTGGTGCAATCACGTCTTTGTCCGGATACTTTTGTTTCATTGATAATGAATCTTTTCCAGTAGGAATATTAATACCCAAATCAATTGCAAAATCAGAAACCGCCTGGACGGCATTGTACAAACGAGCATCTTCTCCTTCATTCTTACAAGGCCACATCCAATTGGCCGAAAGAGAGACAGATGTGAGTTGGTCTTGTAAAGGAGCCCAAACCAAGTTCGTTAAACATTCAGCAATCGCGTTTCTGGAACCAGCGGCTTCATCTATCAAAGCAGCTATAGGGGCATGTCCAATAGAGGTAGCAATTCCTTCTTTCCCATTGTAGTCTAGAGCCATAACCGCTACGTCATTCAAAGGGAGTTGAAGAGGTCCTGCGCATTGTTGCTTGGCTACTTTACCCCCTACACAACGATCAACTTTGTTTGTCAACCAATCCTTACAAGCAACAGCTTCAAGCTGTAAAACTTTTTTCAGGTTTTGCTGTAGGTCGTTATGGTTGTATTTTATTTCCTCGTATTGACGTGACGTCGTCTTATCTTTCATGATTGTTTTTGGAGAAGATCCAAACATATCATTCAAATCTAAGTCCATTGGCGCTTCACCAGTGACTTTAGATCTAAAAGTGAAACGATTGTCGTTTGTCACCTCACCAACCGTGTACATTGGAGAACGTTCTCGTTCAGATACACGCTCTAGATAATTGATATCTTTTTGGTTGATCACCAATCCCATTCTCTCTTGAGATTCGTTTCCAATTGTTTCTTTTGCTGAAAGGGTAGGGTCACCAATTGGAAGTTTGTCCGTGTCAATTAATCCACCTGTTTCCTCTACCAATTCAGACAAGCAATTCATATGCCCACCTGCACCATGATCGTGTATTGAAACAATAGGGTTGATGTTGCTTTCTACCATACCACGTATGGCATTTGCAGCACGCTTTTGCATTTCTGGATTTGAGCGTTGCACCGCATTTAACTCAATTCCGGAGTCCATCGCACCAGTATCTGCTGAGGATACCGCAGCACCACCCATACCAATTCGGTAGTTGTCTCCACCTAGAATTACGATTTTATCTCCAGCTGCAGGTTCTGCTTTCAAAGCTTGCTCAGCTTTACCATACCCCACACCACCAGCTTGCATGATTACCTTATCGAAACCTAATGTTCTTAAGTCTACATCGGTTAGATTATTATCAAGTTCTTCGTGTTCAAAAGTTAGTAATGATCCAGAAATCAGAGGTTGACCAAATTTATTTCCAAAATCTGAAGCACCATTAGATGCTTTGATCAAGATATCCATTGGAGTTTGATACAACCACTTTCTTTCCTCTATGTTCTCCCAGGGTCTATTTTCTTCTAACCTTGAATAGGAAGTCATGTAAACTGCTGTGCCTGCTAATGGTAAAGATCCTTGACCACCTGCCAAACGATCTCTTATTTCTCCACCAGCTCCTGTTGCTGCACCATTAAAAGGTTCAACAGTTGTTGGGAAATTGTGAGTTTCTGCTTTTAATGAAATGACAGATTCGTATTCTTTGTTTTCATAAAAGTCTGGTTTATCAGAAGATTTAGGTGCAAACTGTATAGCTTTAGGTCCTTTGACAAAGGCTACATTATCTTTGTAGGCTGAAACAATTCCGTTTGGTGATGCACTAGAAGTTTTTCGGATCAATTTGAATAATGAAGTTTCTTTTTCTTCACCATCAATAACAAAAGTTCCATTGAATATCTTGTGTCTACAATGTTCTGAGTTGATTTGTGAAAATCCAAAAACTTCAGAGTCAGTCAACTTACGACCAATACGCTTCGACATCTCCTCTAAATATTCAATCTCTTCATCACTCAAAGACAACCCTTCTTGTACATCAAAATCCTTGATGTTTTCGATTTCAATAATCGGCTCTGGTTTCACATGAATGGTATAAGACTCTTGATTTAATCCCACATACATTTTTTGTAACATTGGATCAATCATGACTTTTTCTGAATCAACCTTTGTGAATTCTTCAATTCTTTCAATGCCAGCAATGCTCATGTTTTGAGTAATTTCTACGGCATTTGTGCTCCATGGCGAAATCATCTCTCTGCGTGGACCTATAAAAAAACCATCTAATGTTTTAGTATCTATCTGTGTTGCATTTCCGAATAACCATTCTAATTTCTTAATGTTTACTGCGGATTGAACAGAAGTCTGAACTGCGAAAAAAGTTGATTTTTTTTGAAAGAATAATATCATTACGAATGAAGTTTAATCATGTTTTATAAAAACACAAATTTAGATAAAATCAGTGAATTTTTGGGGAGTATTTTTTAAAGATTTATGAACAAAAAAGGGAATTGATAAGCAGTTGGATTATGATGAGTTTATCTATCTTTTATTTTCTGCTCAGTCTATAGATCTTGTTCATTAAAATTGGTGTATACTGTGTATATGCTAAAAAAAAGAATACTAATATGATGGCTCCAGTAATAGCGTAAAAAGGAGTCAATTGGTCTTTGAAAAAACCGCCCAATTTGAACCCAAAAAAACCTCGATACAATATAACAACATGAAATACATAAACAGACAACGTGTTTTGGCCTATGGTAAGAAATGTATTGTAATTACATCGTGTTGTCAGCCAAAGAGTAATTACTATTGGAGAGAAAAATAGGAGGTAGGCCGTTAGGGTTTGATTTGTGGTTTTTATTTCTTTTGTAAATAAATAACTCCCAACAGAGAAACAGATCCCTAAAAGGGTATATATGGTTGTTTTATTCATTCTAAAAGTGATGTTTTTAGAAGCGTAAACAATGATTTTGTGTGCTAAAATGACGACACCAATAAAAACTAATATTTGACAAAAACGCACAGGTTCATATTGATACTGAAAAGGTTCTAAAGTATTAAACAAAGGTAGAAGTTGTAAACTTTCCAATACAAAATAAATCAAATGCTTACACAAAAGTCCAACAAGGATTAGTGTTACAGGAAACAAATAATGATGTGCATAGTCTTTTAGTATTGTAATAAGAGTTCCTAATGACCCACCTAAAAACACATAGCCAGCCCAAGGAAACAATGGAAAAACAGATCTTTCAAGTGTTTTGTTTTTGCTGATGATGAAGATGTTTTCTATCATTCTTGGGAAGTTAGAAAAGTTTGCTTCGTGTAGGGTTGGACTGAAAATAATCACAAAAATCCCTAGACTTAGTAATAAGATTCCAAAAGGTATTTTTAGAATATAAATCTTTAGTAAATAAAGTATAATAAGAATGAAAAGAGAAGTCCCAATGCACTGTAAAATATGAAAAATTTGTGTGAGACTTGTCAACAGAGGTCTATCTCTAAAGAAAAAACTATTCAAATTTACTTGTAGTAGGTAACCCAATAATACAAGAAGGCTGATCCTTTTAATGCCTTTTTTCACTCTAGGGTTGTGCCATCCTTGAACTTTATTGCTCAGCAAGAGATAAGTAAAAATTAATCCTGAAATGCATAAAAATAATGGTGCAGTAAGGCCTCTAGAAAATTTCCAAAGCTCATAAATAGGGTTTTGATTATCTCTGAAAACGGATTGTAAACTTAAGGTCATAAAGTGACCTTCTAACATCATGATAATTGCGATAGATCTCAGGACATCAATATATTCTAATCTTTTCTTTTTCAATTATTTAACCGTATAATTTTCTGCAAAATTACAAAAAATATTCTGTAAAAATTTATATGCTGTCACAGGAATTAAATATTGTCATGTAATTTTTTCCTCCACTAATAAAGCCTAATTTTGTGGTATGGAAGAATTAAAATCCCTTTTTCAAGAAATTTACAATAGCATTGCCAAAGATACTTTTGTTAAAATAACGTTAAGTAAACCGATTCGAAAAAACGAAGGACTGAGAAATGTATATATCCGTTTGGTTAACCTTCAAGGCAAACAGAAACTCCAGTTTACCTATCGTAACAAAACAAATGATGTGGTCAAGAACTTTTCTAAAGATGAGGCTTTTGAGCATCTCGAGGAAATGCTGTTGCAGACCTTCCGTTTGGGGGTTCTTTTTACTTTATCGGATGATATCCAAGTATTTGTATCTAAGAAAAAGTTGGTTACATTAAAAAAAGTTGCTCCAAGTTTTACCAATAAATTACCTGATTCCCACGATAGACCAAAAGAAAAACGCGCGGCTAACAAAGATTACTTATATCATTTAGGAATAACTGATAAAGAAGGGAACGTGATTCCCAAGATGTCAGATAAATATCGTCAGATTAATAAATATTTAGAAATCATAGAAAACCTTATCAATGGGGTAAAATTGCCAAAAAAAATTCAGATTGTAGATATGGGTTCTGGAAAAGGTTATTTGACTTTTGCTTTGTATGATTACCTAAAAAATGATAGACAAAAAGAAGTTTCAATAACGGGTATTGAGTTGCGTGATGGTCTGGTCAAATATTGTAATGATGTTGTTTCAAAATGTGGTTTTGAGGATTTACATTTTGAAAGTAAATTTATTCAAGATTATGATAATAAAAAAATTGATATTTTGATTGCTTTGCATGCTTGCGATACTGCTACTGATGATGCTATAGCAAAAGGAATAGTAGCCAATGCCAATCTTGTGATTTGTGCTCCTTGTTGTCACAAACAAGTCCGCCAACAGTTAAAGGGGATAGAGCAGGAGAGCCCTCTGTTAAAATATGGTATTTTTAAAGAACGTCAGTTTGAAATGATTACCGATACCATTCGTGCCTTAATTCTAGAAAAACATCAGTACAATACCAAAGTATTTGAATTTATTTCGAATGAACATACTCGTAAAAATGTGATGCTAGTAGGTTCTAAAACAAATAAAAAGGCTGAAGTAGCAAAAGTTGAACAAAAGATTGAAATGTTAAAAAATCAATATCAAATAGATTTCCATTATTTAGAAAAACAGATAAAGATGTAGGTCATCTTTTTTTTAAGTAGTAGAGTAAGGATAGTATTCCGACAACAGTGAACAAGCAAACCAATTCTTTTCTAGTCAAACTACAAAGCAGAGTGATGATAATAATACTGGATATGATTGGAATAACAACTCCTCCAGGAACTTTAAATTCTGAAAACTCTTGTTCTTTGTTTTTTCTTAATTTTAGGACTGCCAGTGATACGCCCAAGTATACCAAAAGGATTGTAGCACTAGAAAGTATTGCTAACTTTTGAAAGCTATTTACAAGGCTCAATAGAAAAGCTAAAGAGCTATAAACCAATACCGATATATACGGTGTTTTATACTTTTGATGAATGTCAGTTAGTTTTTTTATTGGAATAATGTTGTCCTTTGCTGCTTTTTGAATTACCCTAGGGATTCCCAAAGATTCACTACTCAAGTAACCAAGCATTGACATCGCAGCGCCCATCGTTAAAACGGTATAGCCGAGGGGGCCAGCAATTTTCAGAGCCACTTGGCTCAAAGGGTTATTCGTAAAATTAGGAAGGTCGTTACCCAATATTCCTTGAGCTATTGTTTGTATCAATATGTATAATATGAGTATTCCCAGAATACTAATGAAAATAGCTTTAGGGATGTTTTTTTTTGGTTTCTTAATTTCTCCACTAATGGATAATGCAGATTCTGCTCCTTGAAAAGCAAAGAATAGTAGCAATGCCATTTTCCCGATCTGAGAAAAATCTGGAACAGTTTCAATAGTTAGGTAATCTATATTTATATTTTTCCAAGAAAGTAGAATCAATAAGAAAAGAGGAATCAGCTTTATGATGGTAATGATTTTAACAAATCTAATGCTTTCCTTAATTCCGATAATATTCAAATATCCAAGGCCAAAAAACACAACAAATGAAAATATTATTTTAATTGTTTTCGGTTTAAAAAAAGGAAAAATAGAGCTCAAAATTTCAGTAATTGCATTCGTCACTGCAGCATCTGCAGCAATAGCGGAAATAATAAAGAGTACTGCCGTCAAAAAGCCCAAGTATGGTCCAAAAGAGTTCTGAATATAAGCATATACACCCCCTGAGTCTGTGATTTTACTTCCAACTTCTGCAAAACAAAGCATCACAAGTGTTATGAGTACTCCACAAAATAAATACGCAAAAATACTAGCTGCACCTAAACCAAAAGCAATTAAGGCAGGAAGTGTAAAAATACCTGCGCCAACAATTGTATTTATAATGTTTGCACTTAACCCTAAATACCCAATTTTTCTTTTTGACATGTTGTTTTCGGAAGTTTAGGAGTGTAATTTAATAAATTAAATAGATGAATCTATCATAATATTAAACATAAAGAACCTGTGCTTGTAAGTCCAAAAGGTGAGAGTATAATAAAAAAACCTCACTAAAATCAATGAGTGAGGTTTTGTATTTGTTTTATTTTTTTGCATTTAAGCAATGCTGTTAACAATATTGTTTAGTGTTGAGCTTACTCTCATAACGTCAAAAGTTAAGTCTTGGTTTAACTTGTAGTATCCCCCAATATTAGCAGGTTGACCTTGTGCAGAAATCATCTCTTCAACAATTTTTGACTCGTTCATTGCCATAGCTTCAGCTACTTTGGTAAAAGTTTGCTTTAGTTCAGCATCTTCATTCTGTGCAGCCAATTCTTTTGCCCAATACATAGCGAGATAGAAGTGAGATCCTCTATTGTCTATACCTCCTAGTTTACGAGTAGGCGATTTGTCATTGTCTAAGAATTGTCCTGTAGCAGCATCCAGAGTATCCGCTAATACTTGAGCTTGTGTGTTGTTGTATCTAGCACTCAAATGCTCTAAAGAAACAGCTAAAGCTAAAAATTCTCCTAACGAATCCCAACGCAAGTAGTTTTCTTCTTGTAGTTGTTGAACGTGCTTTGGAGCAGAACCTCCAGCACCAGTTTCAAATAAACCTCCACCATTCATCAAAGGTACAATAGACAACATTTTTGCTGAAGTCCCTAATTCTAAAATTGGGAATAAATCGGTTAAGTAATCTCGCAATACGTTACCCGTCACAGAAATTGTGTCTTTTCCAGCCTTTACTCTATCTAAAGTGTATAATGTTGCTTCAAGTGGAGCTTTGGTTAAGATTTCTAGTCCATTGGTGTCATGGTCAGCTAAATAAGTGTTTACTTTTTTGATCAATTCTGCATCATGAGCTCTGTCTTTATCCAACCAGAATATGGCAGGATCACCTGTTGCTCGGGCTCTATTGACTGCTAACTTAACCCAATCTTGTATTGGAGCATCTTTAACCTGACACATTCTGAAAATATCTCCAGCTTCTACAGATTGTTCTAATAAGACCTTCCCATCAGTATCAATGATCTGTACTTTTCCAGCCTCTGACAATTGAAATGTTTTATCATGAGAACCATATTCTTGTGCTTTCTGAGCCATCAAACCAACATTAGGAGTTGTACCCATCGTGGTAGGATCAAAAGCACCATGTTCTTTACAGAAGTCAATTGTAGCTTGGAAAACACCCGCATAACAACGATCTGGAATCAAAGCTTTTGTGTCTTGTTGCTGACCCTCAGCATTCCACATTTGACCTGAAGTACGAATCATTGCAGGCATAGATGCATCAATAATTACATCAGAGGGTACATGTAAATTTGTAATTCCCTTATCAGAGTTGACCATTGCCACATCAGGTGTGTTTTTATATACAGCTTCAATTGCTGCTTTGATTTCACCTTCTTTCTCATGTCCAGCAATTTTAGTGTATACGTCTCCAATACCATTTGTTGCTGTTACATTTAACTCAGCGAATAAATCCGAATATTTTTCGAAAACATCTTTATAGAATACTTCTACAATAGCACCAAATATGATAGGGTCAGAGACTTTCATCATTGTAGCTTTCATGTGAAGAGAGAGAAGGACTCCATTTGCCTTGGCATCCGCAATCTCTTTCGCTGCATATTTTTTTAGTGCATTGATGCTCATCACGGAACAGTCAATAATTTCACCTTCCTGCAGGGGAGCATAGCCTTTCAAATCTTTTCCGTTAAAAGAAATTTTAAATTCTGTTGCGCTAGCTATTGTTGTTGCTTTTTCTGATCCATAAAAATCATTTGCTTCCATAGAAGCTACGTGAGTTTTGGAATCTTTGTCCCAAGCGCCCATTCTATGAGGGTTTTTCTTTGCATAGTTTTTTACGGCCTTTGGGGCTCTACGATCAGAGTTTCCTTCTCGTAATACAGGATTTACTGCAGAACCTAGTACTTTGGAGTATTGGGCTTTGATTGCTTTTTCCTCATCGTTGGATGGATTTGATGGGAAGTTAGGAATATCAAAACCTTTTTCTTGTAATTCTTTAATCGCTGCCTGTAATTGAGGTATTGACGCAGAAATGTTTGGTAATTTTATAATATTGGCCTCAGGAGTTTTAGCTAATTCTCCTAACTCGGCTAAGGCATCAGATATTTTTTGATTTTCGGTCAAGTATTCTGGGAAGGTTGCTAAAATTCTTCCCGCTAAAGAAATGTCTCTAGTCTCAATTTCAATACCAGCTTTGCTAGTAAAGGCTTTGATAATTGGTAATAACGAATAGGTAGCCAAAGCTGGTGCTTCGTCAGTAAGCGTGTATATGATTTTTGAATTCTCTTTTGCCATTTTGATTCTATGAAATTATTTTGATTAAAGCTTAAATTTATAAAGCTGAGCAAATGTACTAATAATATTATTTTTTTCTACAAGGTGTTACATACATAACTTTTTTATCAAAGATGTTATGTTTTTTTAATAAAAAAGCTCAATACGCAAAGTATTGAGCTTTATAACAGAAAGAAAATTAAAGAAATTATTTACGTCTAACTTCCTTAATTCTTGCTTTTTTACCGGTAAGTTCTTTGAAGTAGTAAATTCTAGCTCTTCTTACTTTACCTTGTTTGTTCAATTCTATTTTTTGAATGGCTGGTAAGTTGATTGGGAAGATACGTTCTACACCAATTGTTCCAGACATTTTACGAATTGTAAAGGTTTCAGAAGCTCCAGCTCCTCTTCTTTGAATCACAACTCCTTTAAAGAATTGAGTTCTTGTTTTTGACCCTTCTTTAATCTCGTAGTACACTGTAATAGTGTCTCCTGCTTTAAAGTTTGGGAATTCTTTTTTTGCTACAAACTCGTCTTGTACAAATTTTACTAAAGATTCCATTGTGTAATTTTTATAATGGTTTTGATCTGAAACAACATTCACGAGTTTCGTCAGAGGTTAATTCAGGCATGCAAAAATAACAACTATATTTTAGATATCATTATAAATTTTGTTTTTTTTTAAGACCCTGTTTGATCTATTAAAAATAGATTAAAACTATCTATTTTGTATTTGATCTTTCACACTATTTATTAGTTTTCAAAGGCTTGTAACATTTTAAGCGTTGTAAAGTTTGAATATCAGCGCATAGCGTGTAATAAAGACTATTAGTAGTTTTGAGTGATACTTTTTATCAGGTACTGAAATAAATATAAGAGCCAAACTTTCTTGGTATCACTATGATTTTGAAAGCTATCAGTTGACTTTAATCGTCAAGTAAATCAGGTCTTATTTTTTCGGTAAGTGTTAATGCTTTTTCTGCTCTCCAATCTTCTATTTTAGGAAAATTCCCTGTTGTTAATATCTCTGGAACTTTGTGTCCTTGGTAATCCGAAGGTCTGGTATATACAGGGGGTGATAGCAAGTTGTCTTGAAAAGAATCTGTGAGTGCAGAAGTCTCATCGCCTAAGACTCCAGGAATTAGCCTCAAAATTGTGTCGCAGAGGACAGCTGCTCCTAATTCACCACCACTCAATACATAATCCCCGATAGATATTTCTTTTGTTATGAATAAATCACGAACCCGTTGGTCTACGCCTTTATAGTGGCCACATAAAATAATCATATTTTTTTTCAGTGACAAACGATTTGCAGTTTGTTGATTTAATGTTGGTGCATCAGGAGTCATATATATAATTTCGTCATATGCTCTTTCTGCTTTTAGTTTGCGGATACAAGTATCTATAGGTGCTATCATTAAGACCATTCCTGCACCACCACCAAATTGTGTGTCATCAATTTTGCCATAGTCATTAATCGCATAGTCTCTTAGGTTATGGAAGTGTACTTCTGCCAGCCCTTTCTCTTGAGCTCTTTTCATGATAGAATGCTCAAATGGGCTTTTAATTAATTCTGGAGAAACCGTAATGATGTCTATGCGCATGAGAATGTTTTTTACAAAAGTAAACTAAAAAGAGGGGATACGAAAAAAATGGGAGTTAAGCGTTTTGTTTGTTTTTGAAGAAGCTATATTTTTGTCTAGGTCAGCGTGATGCTTTGATCATTCGGTCATTACCAAACAAATCTTTCTTGAGTTCTATTTTTGAAAACCCAACTTGCTTCATTAATTCAACAGTTTCTTCTCCTAAATATTGATTGATTTCATAATATAAAACCCCGTTTTCTTTGAGTGATGTTTTGGCCAATTCGGCTATTTTTTTGTAGAAAACTAAAGGGTCCTCATCCTTAACAAATAAGGCCAAATGAGGTTCATGGTTCAGTACATTATTTTTTATTTCTTTTTTTTCCTGTTCTCTAACATAGGGTGGATTACTCACTAATATATCATATTGTCGGGTAAGGTTGTTGGTGGTTAGGATATCTTGTTGGATAAAATTTATTTTGGCATCGTTGTTTTTTGCGTTTATGGTTGCCGTTTTTATCGCTTGCTTAGAAATATCCATGCTATCAATAAATGCTTGATTTAAACTTTTGGATAAGGCAATAGGAATACATCCCGACCCTGTACCAATATCTAAAACATCAAGATTGGGTTTTTGAAGAAAATCATCAAGAATCCAATGAACGAGTTCTTCTGTTTCGGGTCTGGGAATTAAAACCTGTTCATTGACGTAGAGCTTCAGATCCATAAACTCTGTAAAACCAATAAGATATTGTATTGGTTTTTCTTTTTTTAAGCCATCGATAATCTCAGTGATTTTGTGTTTATCTGCTTCGGAAACAATTGCATTTGGTTCTAATGAAAAATCTATTTTGGATAGATTTAGAAGATCTTCCAAAATGATTTTAAAAAAAGAGCTAATTTCCGTTTGAGGATAATGACTTTCTAAAGAGGTAAATAATTGTTGTTTAAGCGCCAGTAAAGTCATTAATAATTTATTTATTGATATTTTTGCAATTACAAATATACAAATATGAAACGCTTAAAATTCGTATTCCCTTTTATTAGTATTGTCTTACTGGTTTCTTGTTCAGGGTTAAAGGCGCCAGATTTTATTGGCATTGAAAACATTGAGTTTGAGGAAATGATTCAGGATTCTATTTCCATAAAAGCTGACCTTAAGTTTCAAAACCCTAATCGTCTAAGCGGTAAGATCTTACTCAGTGATCTACATTTAGTCATTAATGACTCAGATCTTGGATATTTAAAGAATCAAAGCATACCTGTCATTTCTAAAAAAGAATTCCTTGTCCCTCTTTATATAAAGTTAGCCTACTCACAAATTTTTAATCGCAAGAATGGCTTATTGAGTTCAATTTTGTCTAGTGTTTTGTCCAATGAAATTGACATGCGTTTTGATGGGAAAGCAACGTTTAAAAAATTATTGATTAAGAAAGAATACCCATTCGCTTTTCAAGAAAAAATTAAAATTCTAAAATAATGTACACCAACCATGAAAAATACATGCGGCGTGCTATATTTTTAGCAAAAAAAGGAACACGTTTGGCATATCCAAATCCTTGTGTGGGAGCTGTAATTGTTTTTGAAAATAAAATTATAGGAGAAGGCTACACAAGTGCTTATGGAGGACCTCATGCAGAAGTTAACGCTATCAATAGTGTTGAAGATGATAGTTTACTAATCAAATCAACACTCTATGTTACTTTGGAGCCTTGCGCACATTTTGGACAGACTCCTCCTTGTGTCAACTTGATTAAAACCAAAAACATACCTAAAATCTTTATTGGTTGTGTGGATAGTTTTGAAGCGGTATCCGGTAAAGGAATTGAAATTTTAGAAAAGGCCGGGAGAGAGGTATATGTAGGGGTGCTAGAAGCTGAATGTAAAGCTTTGCATAAGCGTTTTTTTACGTATCACAACAAAAAAAGACCTTATGTGGTTTTAAAATGGGCAGAGACAAAAGATGGCTTTATTGACAAAGAAAGAAAAGTAGAAAAGTTAGCGCAAGCAAAGCCTACTTGGATTTCTAATTCCTTATCTAGACAAAAGGTACATCAAATAAGAGCTGTTGAGCATGCGATTATGGTGGGTACCAATACCACATTAAAAGACAATCCAAGTTTAACGACTAGATCTTTTGGTGGACTTTCTCCTGTAAGAGTGGTTATCGATAGAAACTTAAAGATTCCTGAAACGTATCATTTATTTGATGGATCGGTAAAGACAATTGTCTTTACGAATAAAAGGATAATTCATGAACAAGTACAGTTTGAAAAAATTGATTTTACAGTTAATATCATTCCACAAATATTAAAAACATTACATGAACAAGGCATACAATCTGTGCTAGTTGAAGGAGGGAAACACCTTCTAGAAACATTTATTAGTCAAGAACTTTGGGATGAAGCTTTTGTATTTGTAGGAGATTCTCATTTCTCAAAAGGAATAAAAGCACCTAGTCTAGATGGCAATCCTCAAAAGGTTGATCGTTTGGGTTCTGATCTTGTTAAACAATATAAAAGATAAAGATGTTTTATTTACTGCTTAGTGTTTTGTCAACCTCGTTTGTTTTTTTAATTCTTAAGGAGTTTCAACGCTATCGATTAGACAATTTACAAGCTATTGTTGCAAGCTACTTTACAGCACTAACAATAGGAGTTTGTTATGGTAAGTCAACATTTTCAATATCTTTTGTGTTAAGTCAAAACTGGGTTTGGGGTGCAATGACCATTTCAAGTTTATTCATAATTGTTTTTAATTTGATGGCAGTTACTGCTCAAAAAGGAGGGTTGTCAGTGATGACAGTGGCAAACAAAATGAGCGTAGTAATTCCAATTTCTTTTGGTATTATTTGGTATGAAGAGGATCTAGGTTTGTTTAAGGTTTTAGGTATTTTGCTAGCACTTTTAGCTGTTTGGTTTACAGCAAAGAAAAAAGGTGTTGAGCGCTTTGATCAGCACTTTTGGTATTTACCTTTCTTTATTTTTATCGGTAGCGGTTTGGCTGATGCAATCATCAATCATATGCAACATCAATTTGTGCCTAGTTCTGATTTTGATGTCTTTTCAACCTCTTTGTTTTTGTTTTGTGGTTTCTTAGGAATCATAGTATTGTTCATAAAAGGAATTTCGGGAGCCGTTTCATTATCTTTCAAAAATATAGTGGGAGGTCTTGTTTTAGGAGTTCCTAATTATTTCTCTATTTATTATTTGCTGAAAGCTTTAGCTCAACCCCAATATGAATCTTCTTTGATTTTTTCTGTAAATAATTTATTGGTTGTTTTGGTCTCTGTTGCTTTAGGTTTTTTTGTTTACAGGGAAAAATTGAATAGATATAATTTTATAGGTCTATCATTTTCTCTACTGGCAATTTTAATTTTTTATTTTACACTATGACCAAGCCTCAAACTGAAAGCTATATGACAATAAATGATTCTGTTGAAGGAATTATCTACAAAGAAAAAGGGAGTAAGTTTATTGGGTATTTATTTTCGGTTACTACGGAAGATGAAGTACAATTAAAGCTAAAAGAAATTTATAAAAAATATAAAGATGCTAGACATTGCTCTTATGCTTATCGATTGGGGTCAGCAGGGCTGGTTTACAGAGTAAACGATGATGGAGAACCCTCAAATACTGCAGGTCAACCTATATATAGACAATTGCTAGCTTTTGATGTGACTGAAGTGTTGTTGATTGTAATCCGTTATTTTGGAGGCGTTAAATTGGGGGTAGGAGGACTAATTAAATCTTATAAGGCCACCGCTGAGCAAACCTTGAACAAAGCTGTAATTGTCGAAAATAAAGTAGAAGTTGATTTTACTGTTGGGTGCTCTTACGAGTATACTCATAAAGTAATGAAGTTGATTAGGGCACATAAATTGACCATAAAAAGTCAAGAAATGCATCTAGATAGTCAATTTATATTGTGTGCTCCAGTTGGTGTTTTTAAAGAAGTGATTACAGCTTTTAAAGAGTTAAGAAGTGTGAAGGTTACTTTTTAGTGTTTTTTACTATTGATTTATGATGGTTTCTAAAATGTGATCAGGACACCTTATGGGTTTGTTTTTTTTCATATCTACAAAAACTAAAGTAGATGATCCAGTTGTGATCAATTCTTTTCCTTGGTTATAGATTTGGTAAACAAAAATAATTTTAGCCGTAGGTTTTTGTTCTACTGAAGTTTCAATTGTTAATACGTCGTCATATTTCGCAGGTTTTTTGAATTCTGAGGAAAGACTTACCACGGGTAGCATGATCCCCTCTGTTTCCATTTCTTTGTAGGATATGCCTGATGATCGAAGCCATTCGATACGAGCAATTTCAAAATATTTTGCGTAGTTGCTATGGTGTACAAATTGCATCTGATCAGTCTCAGAATACCGTACCCTTAATTTTATTATTTTTGTTTTCATTTTTTTTTATTACTGTTAAATTTTATGAAAATGATGTTAGTGAAAAATTAGATAAAATACAATAGCAAATGAGTTTTTTTTTAATGAATTTTATTCACATTTTTGCAGTAGTAAAATCTTATTGCATTAAAAATAATATACTATTGTTTGTCTAAGATTCTAATAAACCCAAAACTAAACTAAATTGTAAAAAAACAGAATGATTAAAAGTGCAGAGAATGTTTGGGCAGCTTGCTTAAACTTTATAAAAGACAATATAACTCCTGTAGGCTATAAAACTTGGTTTGAACCTATCGTTCCTGTCAAGTTAGAAGCTGAAGCACTAACCATTCAAGTACCCAGTAAGTTTTTCTTTGAGTTTTTAGAAGAAAATTATGTTAAGGTTTTAAGAACTGCTCTTGTCAGAGAGCTAGGTAAAGAAGCTCGATTGCTATACGATGTTCGATTAGAAAATTCATACAGCAGTAAAGTACCTCAGACTGTTAAGATACCTAGTTCAAATCGAAGCCCAATGCAACCCCAAAGTGTAAATTTTCCTTCAAAAAACATAAGTAGGGAAGTCAAAAATCCTTTTGTCATTCCAGGATTACAAAAAGTCAAAGTTGAATCTAATTTGAACCCTAATTACTGTTTTGACAACTTCATGGAAGGAGAGTCTAACCGCTTGGGAAGATCAGCTGGAATGGCGGTCGCAAACAAACCAGGAGGAACATCCTTTAACCCCTTAATGATTTATGGTGGTGTGGGTCTTGGAAAAACACATTTGGCACATGCAATAGGGGTTCAAGTAAAAGACAAATACCCTGATAAAACTGTTTTATATGTTTCTACAGAAAAATTTATTCAACAGTATGGAGACGCTGTATTAAAAAATAACAATAGAAATGATTTTTTGCACTTCTATCAAATGATAGACGTTTTGATTGTTGATGATATTCAGTTTTTATCAGGAAAGACCAAAACTCAAGATGCATTTTTCCAGATTTTTAACGAACTGCACCAAAATGGAAAGCAAGTCATCTTGACATCCGACAAATCTCCTGTTGATATGCAGGATATAGAACAAAGATTATTGTCTCGTTTCAAATGGGGTTTATCTGCAGAATTACAAGCTCCTGATTACGAAACGCGCATTAATATTTTAAAAAATAGATTGTTCCGTGACGGTGTAATTGTACCAGAGGAAGTCATAGAGTTTATTGCCAAGCACATCAAAACAAATGTTAGAGAATTAGAAGGAGTTGTTACTTCCCTGATAGCACAATCAGCATTTAATAAAAAGGACTTCAGCTTATCCTTAGCCAAATCTATAATTGATAAGTTTGTAAAGAATACCAAAAAAGAAGTTTCAGTAGATTACATACAAAAAGTTGTTTCTAAATATTTTGAAATTGATTTAGAGACCTTGCAGTCTAAAACTAGAAAACGCCATATTGTGCAAGCTAGACAATTGGCTATGTTTTTTTCAAAAAAAATGACCAAATCTTCTTTGGCAAGTATCGGTTCACAAATAGGAAAAAGAGACCATGCTACTGTTCTACATGCTTGTAAAACAGTAGATAACTTATCTGCAACAGATAAGCAGTTTAAGAAGTATGTAGATGATATCTCAAAAAAATTATCTTTTTAGGAGATGTCACCAATAAAAGTTTTAATGGTCTGCCTTGGAAACATTTGTAGATCTCCATTGGCTGAGGGTATTTTAAAATCTAAAATTAAAAGTCATAATTTAGTTGTTGATTCCGCAGGAACAGCTGCCTTTCATGAGGGTAGTTTACCTGACAAAAGATCTATAGCAATAGCCCATCGAAATGGAATTGATATTACGGATCAAAGAGCTAGAAAAATTTCATTATCCGACTTAGATGACTTTGATCATATTTTTGTAATGGACGAGTCTAATTACACCAACGTGATGAAGATGTGCACTTGTGATTCGCAGAGAATAAAAACTTCCATGATTATGGATGTTGTTCATCCCAAATCATCTATTGCTGTTCCAGACCCTTACTACGGTGCTGAGAATGGTTTTGAGGAAGTGTACCAAATGCTAGATACTGCATGTGACGCCATATTAAAAAAAACAATTTGATGAAAGGAAATTTATATCTCATTCCCACCACCTTAGGGGATAACGAACCCCTTGAAGTGATGCCTATCTCTATAAAATCTGTGGTAGAAAGTCTCACTTGTTTTATTGTAGAGAATGAAAAATCTGCGAGACGTTTTATCAAAAAAATAACCCCTACAAAATCTCAGCCTAGCCTACAATTGAAGCCTATCGATAAATATGCAGATGCGATTGAAGTCAATTCGTATTTAGATGTTTGTATGCAAGGAGAATCTGTTGGTCTGCTTTCTGAGGCAGGAGTTCCTGCGGTTGCAGATCCTGGCTCCAATATTGTTGCTTTAGCTCACAAAAAAGGTATAAGAGTTGTTCCTTTGGTTGGTCCATCTTCCATATTAATGGCGATTATGGCCTCTGGAATGAATGGACAAAGTTTTGCCTTTAATGGTTATTTACCCATTGATAAAGGAGATAGGAAAAAAGAAATAAAACGATTAGAGCGATTGTCAAAGGATCAAAAACAATCTCAAATTTTTATAGAAACACCTTATAGAAACCTCAAAATGCTTGAGGATTTAAAAACAACTCTTTCATCAAGCACACGATTATGTATTGCTGCTGATATTACGATGTCAACAGAATATATCAGGACTTTTACAATTGCAGAATGGAAAAACAAAAAACCAGAATTGCACAAAATTCCAGCTATATTCATAATTCATGCCGAATGATCTACGAGATCGTTTTGTTAACCATGAATTGAATTCACTTCATGGCTTATGGTTTTATCTTCTTATGTTTTGCATGTTTAACCATCGTTGATAAACTTTGGCATTTCGATTGTGCTGAGCTAAATTTTTTGCAAAGCTATGTGTGCCTATTTTATTCGGGTTTGCGCAAAAATAATAATAGGAATGCCTTTCAGCATTTAATACAGCGTCAATAGCATCAATATCAGCCATTGCTATTGCAGATGGAGGTACACCTTTGTTTCTATAAGTGTTGTAAGGAGATGAAATATTTAAATCTTTGTTCAAAACCCTTTTGATTATTTTTTTTCTTCCATGTTTTTCTTTTAATGCATATACAATCGTAGGGTCTGCCTGCAGCGGAATTCCTTTTCGAATTCTATTTAAATACACCCCTGCAATTCTTCTTCTTTCAGGTTTGTGTTGGGTTTCCTTTTGAACGATAGACGCTAGAGAAATAATTTCATTTTGACTCAGTCGAAGCTGATTAGATTTTTGTAGTCTTTCTTTGTTCCAAAAGTTTCGGTATGCTTTCATTAATTTTTCCCTAAGCTGATTAGGACTAATTGACCAGTAGCACTCATACGTATAGGGCATACAGATGTTTAGAACTGTATGGGTTGTTAGCCCTTCTCGTTTCAGAAATTCTTTATCAGTAAGACTGTTTAAAATATTTAGCGAATCAGCTTCAATCTGATGTGATAATTTTCCCGCTAAATTTTCTATATAATTTTGATTGTTAAAAGTAACTTTGACAGGAGTTTGATTTCCACTGCGTATTAAGTTTATGACATCATTAGCATTCATTCCTTGTTTCAAGATGTACATGCCGGGTTTGATGGATTTATATTTTTTTAAAACAGACACCTTCCTAACATCTTCATGATGAATGCAAATTGTGTCTAAATGACTTAAAACCTGAGTAAGAGCATCTGTTGAACGGATGAAAAATTTTACATCATTTTTAATTTGATTACTGAAAATTAACTGATAAGTGTA
>NZ_JBDNAI010000013.1:0-2515 GCF_039768515.1 Wenyingzhuangia sp. | reverse complement strand
GTAAATCAAAATGGAAATTTACGTCTATAAATGTCTCTTTTGATGCAAGGAAGGTTATTTCTGAGCCAGTCTTTTCTGTTTTTCCAGTAACCTTCAAAGGCTCAACAATGTTGCCTTTTTGAAACTCAGCTTCGTGTATATTGCCACCCTTACTTATCTTTAGCTTTAGCCAATCTGATAAGGCATTTACAACAGAAACTCCAACCCCATGAAGCCCCCCTGAAACTTTGTAGGAATTTTGGTCAAACTTCCCACCAGCATGAAGCTCTGTCATAACAATTTCTGCTGCGCTTCTTTTTAACTCATCTCCCTCTTTAATGTCTGTTGGGATGCCTCGGCCATTATCACTAATAGAGACAGAATTGTCTGGGTGGATTATGACTTTTATGTCATCACAGTGCCCAGCTAAAGCTTCGTCAATGGCATTATCAAGAACTTCAAACACCATATGATGTAAACCACTTCCATCTGAAGTATCACCAATATACATCCCTGGTCTTTTTCTAACTGCATCTAGGCCCTTGAGGACTTTAATACTACTTGAATCGTAGTCTAGGTTTTCATTATCTGCGGGCATCTAAAATCCTTTATATTCTCATTGGCATTACTACATACTTATAATCTTCGTTGTTTGGGATAGTCACCAAACAACTGCTTGATGAATCTTTAAAGGCGAAGTTTAATTTATCAAATTGAATGTTATTTAAAACATCTATGAGGTAAGTAACGTTAAAACCTACATCTATCTCCTCTCCTTCATATTTTATCTCCATTTCCTCTTCTGCTTGTTCTTGTTCACTGTTGGTACTAATCATTTTTAAATTATTTTTTGTAATAACAATCCTTATCCCTCTATATTTTTCATTTGATAAAATCGAAGCTCTTTGCATTGCTGTCAGCAGCGCTTGTCTATCGATTTCGAAAATATTAGGGTGGCCAACTGGAATGACTCTTGAGTAATCTGGAAATTTTCCATCAATCACTTTAGTAATTAAATCAATGTTGTTGAAGTGAAAATGTGCTTGAGTTTTACTTATATTGATTTCTATATCATCATCACCGTCTTCTAGAAGCTTCACAAGTTCGAGTATTGTTTTTCTTGGAATAATTGTTTGAATTTTACCAAAATCTTTTTCCAGCTTTATTGAAGTAAAGCTTAAGCGGTGACCATCGGTCCCTACGATATTTAGTTTTTGATTATCTACCTCAAATAATAGGCCATTCAGATAATATCTAATGTCTTGTTGTGCCATTGAAAAATCTACTTGTTTTAAAATATTTTTAAATTCTTTTTGTTTAAGTTTTACAAAAGTACTTTCTTCTTCATCCTTTTTCATTATCGGATAATCTTTAGCAGCTAAACTCTGAAGGTTAAATTTACTCTTAAGTGCTTTTACCAAGACACTTGTGTCATTTATTTGAATGTTTAACTTACTTTTCTCTGGTAAAGCTCTGGTGATATCAAGTATTTTTCTGGCAGATATAGTTGTTTCAAAAGCATCCTCAAGTTTTGTTTGAACTGATAATGAAATTTGCATTTCAAGATCTGTGGCAGTAAATCTTAAATTTCCCTGAGATCCTTCTAATAAAATATTTGATAATATAGGAAGGCTAAGTTTTCTTTCAACAATACCAGCAACATTACTTAGGGGGTCGAGAAGAGTATCTCTATCGATTTCTATATTCATAGTTTTTTCTTTATATATTTAATAATAATAATAATAGGTTCGTTGTTAAAAATAAAGCTAAATAATTACATAAAAATCAACAATTTAGATTACTTTAAAAACTATGCATACAAGTTGATTTAAATGTGTATAAATTGTGTATTAATTTTTTCAAATCAATTTTTTTTTGTTTAATCTATTTTTATTCACAACTGTTCCACAGTTTATCATTTTTAACCCCGCAATACTTGAGTTAAGAATCCTAAATCTTGCCCTATATGTTGGTCTTTTAAACGCAAACTTTCAATTTCATCACAAGCGTGCATTATTGTTGTGTGATGCCTTCCACCAAAAGCTGCCCCTATGTCGGGGAAGCTTAAATTGGTAAGCTCTCTTGTTAATGTCATAGCAACCTGGCGCGGCCTTGAAAAATTCCTTGACCTTTTTTTACTAAGTATGTCGCTGACCTTAATTTTATAAAATTCTGCTACAGTTTTTTGTATGTTTTCGACACTCACTTGTCTTCCGCGGACAGCTATTAGGTCTTTTAAAGATTCCTTAGCTAAATTTATATTGATAGGTGTACTCATAAAATTTGACATGGCGACTATTCTATTCAAAGCCCCTTCTAATTCCCTCACATTTGATCGAATTTGTTTGGCTACAAAAAAAGCAACATCTTCAGGCAAGTCAATTTTGTTTTGCTCAGCTTTTTTAAGAAGAATGGCTACTCTCATTTCAAGTTCAGGGGGATCAATTGAAACAGTTAGGCCCCAACTAAATCTCGTTCTAAGTCTATCATCAACACCAACTATTTCTTTTGGGTAAGAATCACACGTAATAATAAT
>NZ_JBDNAI010000085.1:0-36506 GCF_039768515.1 Wenyingzhuangia sp. | reverse complement strand
TTTGCATGCCAACCCTCGGCATCATAAGCGGCGAGCTTAGGATACCACTGTGTCATGGACAAAGCGACACCTTCTGCATTATTTCTTCCTGACCTACGTACTTGCTTTGGGACTTGTCCCTCAAACTCCATTTTCAAAACGGTTTTTTTGCCAGACTTTATTGGTTTTGCCAATGCTACCTCTAGAATTGTTCCTTCCACATGATATTTTAAAAGAGTTCCTTTTTGGGCTAACGATTTTATTTTGATAAACCCTACTTCGTTTGGCTTTAGCAATGAGATTTCGCTTTTGTTCACAGGAGCTTCTTTTGTTCCTACATTGACCAGCATTCTAGGGCTTGGATCCGGAATATGCTGAACCCTTAAATCCATCGCACTCCCCGGTTGAAAAGCATTGTTGTATAAATGATAATAGACTTTGGTCAATGTTTCGGGGGAATTGTTTTTGTAAGTTATTTCCTGAACACCTTTGTATCGATAGGTTTTCACCTCCACATCAATATCCATTTTGTAATCTGCTTTTTGTTGCCAATATTGGGCATTTGCCGTCAAGGAGAAAATCCCAAATAAAAGAATAAGTTTTTTCATGATTTTAAGGTCAGATTTTACAAAATAAATTGAAAGTGGAGTTTATTTTTTCTTTGCTACCATCTCCGCAGCCATTTTAACCGCATTGTATGCGTTTACAATTCTTCCACTTTTTGACAATGCCGCAAAAGGAATCAAGGCTCCTTCCCCTTTTGGCAACAACACCTCTAGTTCCACTAAAGTTCCTGAATTCATAATAATATGCTTCACTTGACTTGCCGACAACTCAGGAAAATACGAGCGAATCAAAGCCGCTACTCCTGCAGTAGCAGGAGACGCCATAGAGGTTCCACTCAAACTTTTGTAACTGTCGTTGGGTACGGTGTTGTAAATATCATGACCTGGCGCAAACACATCGACATTGTTTTGTCCATAGTTCGTAAATGTTGCCGGTAAATTTTCATTGTAAAAACGAGTAGTTGCCCCAACGGTTAAAAAATTGTCTGACACTTCTTTATTGCCCTTTTTCACATCGTTAGGAAAACTTGGCTTGACATCAATATTTGCCCCATCATTCCCCGCTGCGTTTACAATTAACACATCTTTTTTGGCTGCATATCGAATCGCATCGTATACCCATTCAGCGTTTGGTGAATATCCTTTTCCAAAACTAGTATTGATTACTTTAGCGCCATGATCTACGGCATACCTAATTCCTAAAGCTACATCTTTATCATACTCATCTCCGTTTGGTACTACACGAACAGCCATCAACAAGGCATTATCAACCACACCACTTACACCGAGGTTATTGTTTCTTTCTGCCAACACAATTCCAGACACATGAGTTCCGTGAATTTCATCGTCTCCTTGATTTTTTACGTTGGGGTCTCCATAAAATTTTGTTTTCATAAGATAGCCATCGTCCTTTAACTTTGCTCTCCCGTTAAACGCTAGATTATAATAATAATTTACCTGAGAAGTATAATACGCAATTGCGGGTTCTAATTGATCTATCTGTGCTTCAATAGTGCTACCTGAAGCTAAAATTTTTGTCGCCATTTCCTTTTGAGAGTTGATCCTATCAAACGTTGAACTAGTAGCGGTCAAATCTTCTAAAGTATAGTTTTCTTTACCTGTTAAATTTTGCATCGATATATGTGTCGCTTGGAGCATTTCCTCATATTGCATATATTGATCCTGTCCTTTTTTTACACGCTCAAGATTTTTGTTATAATCCTCTTCCAAAGCCTTAAAAGCGTTAAACTTTTCTATCTCCTTTTTTTTCTTAAAATCTAAAGCGGTTTTCCCCTCGTACAAAGGTTTTTGTTTTCTATACAATCTTGTGAGTTCTAAATTTTCATCATAGGTAGCTCCCAAAAAATTCCAACCATGTACATCATCTACAAAACCATTTTTATCATCATCAACACCGTTGCCCGGGATTTCTTTTGGATTGGTCCAAACCTTAGAAGCCAAGTCCTGATGAGTGATGTCACTCCCAGAATCTGTAACTGCAACAACAACAGGTACACTTTTTTTATCCTTTAAGAAGGTATACGCTGCTGCCAAACTAATTCCAGGGATAGAATCGGTCGCTAAATCTGCGTGAGACCAAGTGCGCAATTCTTCCGTTGAAAATGTTTTTTTACATGGAATCGTTACTGAGGTATCTTTAGCTTTTGGAACTGCAATTCTTTTGATAGAATGACAACTGACTAGTAAAAATGCTCCAGTGGCGGATAATATTATTTTCGAAAATTTCATAACTTAAAATATCTGATTAAATGTATAGGTTTCTTTGAGTCTTACTCCTTTTTCTGTTTGCTGAACGGTACACAATTCGTGATGAGCATCGTGTTGTAAAAACAAAATGTACTCTTGCGCTGCCGCCTCTTTTAAAAACAATTCTTTTTCTGACAATGTCAACAAAGGTCTGGTGTCATATCCCATTACATAGGGCAATGGAATGTGACCAATTGTCGGCAACAAATCTGCCATAAAAACAATCGTTTTTCCTTTGTAATTGATCATAGGAATCATTTGTTTATCGGTATGTCCATCTGCGAAAAATATGCCAAACCCTAAAGCAGATGTTTGTAATTTAGAAGTACCATTGAGCCCGACAAATTTTAACTGCCCACTTTCTTGAATGGGCTGAATGTTTTCTGTAAGAAAAGAAGCTCGCTCTCTAGCATTTGGCGCTACTGCCCATTGCCAATGATCTGCGTTTGACCAAAAAGTAGCATTCTTAAATGCAGGTTCTAAAAAAGTTTTGTCCTTATTCCATTGTATGGCTCCCCCAACATGATCAAAGTGCAAATGAGTCAAAAAGACATCTGTGATGTCGTTTCTATGAAAACCGTGTTTTGCCAGCGATGCGTCTAAAGTGAAATCCCCCCAAGGAGAAAGATGTCTAAAAAAAAGATCGTCTTGTTTGTTGCCTAAACCAGTATCAATTAAAATCAATCGATCTGCCTCTTCAATCAACAAGCAGCGCATGCCAATATCAATTTTGTTGGCAGCATCTGCAGGATTGGTTCTTTGCCATATGGCTTTAGGAACAACGCCAAACATTGCGCCTCCGTCCAATTTGAAATTCCCAGATGCTATGGGGTATAAGGTCATGCGTCTCTTTTTATTTTAAAGATATAAAAGATTTTAGCAATGTCCAGTGGTTTTGAACTAAAATTATTTTGAATCTTTTGGCTATTCTGAAAAAAACAATCTGTAGTACAAATGATTCTAAAATTAAAAAACCACCACTAAAAAGTGATGGTCTTACTTTGGAGGCGTCGAGCGGATTCGAACCGCTGTACACGGTTTTGCAGACCGCTGCCTAGCCACTCGGCCACAACGCCAAATGCGAATGCAAATTTATATAAAAATGTGTGTTACACAACACATCCTTAGCATATTTTTACAATTGTTTTCTTTTTTTAGTCATAACGATGGTGACCGCTTCGACATCGCCACCTATTGGTGGATTGAGTTTGGACAAGGCTACCTTTGCTTTTTTAATCATCGGAATCTCCGCCATCATTCTCACCAAAATTCTTTCTACAACATGTTCTAACAATTCTGAACGCTTCAATACTTCTTCTTCAACGACTTTGTTAATATGAACATAATCAACGGTATCTACCAATTTGTCTGAGGCTGCTGATACCGATAAATCAACTTTTACCTCAACATCCACTCGATAATGAGAGCCTATTTTAGCCTCTTCTTGCAAACATCCATGATTGCTATAAATTCTAATATTTTCTACTCTAATGGTTCCCATAAAACATATTTCAAGTCACAAAAATAACAAACCTCAAAGAAGTAAACATTATGTTTGTCATAATTCGTAATTTTGTAAATTATTATTGGCTTGCAACACAATTAAAAATCATGGCTGAAGAAAAGAAATCACTGACCTTCATTGAACAAATTATTGAAGAAGACATCAAAAACGGATTGGATCCTAAAGCGTTAAGGTTTCGTTTTCCGCCTGAACCCAATGGGTATTTACATATTGGACACGCTGCATCTATTTGTTTGAACTTTGGATTGGGGCAAAAATACAGCGCACCTGTAAACTTGCGTTTTGACGATACAAACCCAGCCAAGGAAGAACAGGAATATGTAGACGCTATCAAACGCGACGTGAAATGGTTAGGATTTGAATGGGACAAAGAATTATACTCTTCTGACTACTTTCTACAATTGTACAACTGGACTATTGACCTCATCAAAGCAGGTAAAGCTTATGTCGATTTACAGTCCTCTGAAGAAATTGCAAGCCAAAAAGGAACCCCTACAACACCCGGTATTGCAGGCCCTTACAGAAACACGGCGGTTGAAGAAAACTTAGCCTTGTTTGAAAAAATGAAGAACGGTGAGTTCAATGAGGGAGAAGCTATTTTGCGCGCCAAAATTGACATGGAACACAACAACATGCACATGCGTGACCCTATTATGTATCGTGTCCTAAAAAAACACCACCACAGAACAGGAAACGACTGGGTTATTTACCCCATGTACGATTGGACACACGGTGAATCTGACTACTTAGAATCTATTACTCATTCTTTGTGTACTTTAGAATTCAAAAGCCATCGTGATTTGTATGAATGGTACTTGGCTCAGGTTGCAAATCCAAATCAAATACAACCCAAACAGCGAGAATTTGCACGCAGAAACATCAGCTACACCGTGATGAGTAAGCGTAAATTATTACAACTGGTACAAGAAAATCATGTAGCGGGTTGGGATGACCCTAGAATGCCTACTATTTCTGGATTAAGAAGAAGAGGATATACTCCTAATTCAATCAAAAGATTTAGTGAAATTGCTGGGATTTCAAAAAGAGAAAACGTTACAGACGTCGCTTTGTTAGAATTCTGTATCAAAGATGAACTGAACAAATCTGCTCCTCGTGTGATGGCAGTTTTGGACCCTATCAAACTTGTGGTTGACAATTATCCTGAGGATCAAGAAGAAATGTTGATTGCTGAAAACAACCCAGAAGACGCTAATGCAGGAGAACGAAAAATCCCTTTTTCAAAAGAACTATATATTGAACGAGAAGATTTTAGAGAACAAGCCAATAAAAAATTCTTTAGACTAAAGATCGGTGGTGAGGTTCGCCTAAAAAACGCCTATATCATCACTGCAAATTCTGTAGAAAAAGACAACGAAGGTAACATCACCGTCATCCATTGTACTGCAGACTTAGATTCTAGATCTGGTTCAGGAACTGAAGCCAGTCAACGTAGAGTAAAAGGAACGATTCACTGGGTAAGCAGCAAACACGCTTTAGAAGCACAGGTAAATTTATATGATCGTTTGTTTAAAGACGAGGCTCCTGATAGCCATAAAGACATTGATTTTAAAGAATTTATCAATCCAAATTCTTTAAACGTGATTACCGCTTTCGTAGAACCAAGCCTGTCGATGTCTAAGCCTGGAGAAAGATTTCAATTTCAACGCAAAGGATATTTTTGTGCAGATCTAGAAAGTGACCCTAAAAAACTCATTTTTAACAGAACTGTTGGACTTACGGACTCCTGGGCAAAAGAAGAAAAGAAAACTACTGCTCCTGCTCATGACCCAACATATGACACCTTAACTTCACTCGCTGGAAAGTATCTAAAAGCCCGCTCAAACGAAGAAAGAAATGACTTGTTGACCCAAATCAAACCCATAACCGATAAAATAAACAAAGAGACTTTGATTTCTAAATTAAATGAAGCAGTTGCCAACAAAGAGGTGCTAGCAGGTTTACTAACTTTGAAATTTATCGGCGTGAATACTGATAAGGAAAAGGAATTCATTAGTAAATCTTTGACGATGAAAAATGGGGCTATCAAACTAGAAACGCTCAATATTATTCTTGAAAACAAGGCTTTGTCATCTGAAAACAAAACCTTTTTGGAAAAGATGTTGGAAACTGAAAAAAGTCCTTTTATTAGAGAAATAATCGAAAAAACCATTCTTTAAAAACCAACGTTGTCAGCAACCTTATTTCTTAACTTCTTTCGAAAACCAGTTGTGTGATGTTTGTTACTGACCGCAATATATTGATTTAGTAATTTTGAACCCCTAACCCAAAAAACAACAAAATGGTACAAACCATAACCAAACAAGATTTTTTAGATAAAGTATTTAATTTTGAAGCTTCTCAAGAATGGGATTTCACTGGGGATGTTCCTGCCATTATAGATTTTTATGCTGATTGGTGCGGCCCTTGTAAAGCATTGGCCCCTTTGCTAGAAGACTTACAAAAAGAATACAACGGTAAAATAAACATTTATAAGGTAGACACTGAAGCTGAACAAGAATTGGCAGGTGCTTTTGGAATACGTTCCATTCCTTCTTTGTTGTTTTGCCCGAAAGGTGAAAAACCACAGATGGCTCAAGGAGCTTTGCCCAAGCAACAATTTGAAGAATTGATCAAAACCATCTTGAAAGTAGAAAAATAAACCCTTAATTACTTTCCATAAAAAAAGCACCCAAAAGGGTGCTTTTTTTATTTTTATAAATTGCCACTTATAGCAACACTACGTTTTTGACATCGCCCTCGACCTCAACCTTAATTAGATTATTTTTACTAAGAGCCTTCATGGTTTTATCCCATTTTTTATTAGATAAGCCTGACTGTGTTTTCAAATCCCCTAAAGCCATTTTTTCTGCTTTGGCAATCATCTCATAAACTGATTTTTCTTCTTCATTCAAGTCTAAAGAAGGCGCCTTTTTTTCTGGTCTCATCTGTGGAAAAAACAAGACTTCTTGTATGGACCGATTGTTTGTTAGGTACATGATCAGACGATCCATCCCAATTCCTAATCCTGATGTTGGTGGCATTCCATATTCTAAGGCACGTAAGAAATCTTCGTCTATAAAGTTTGATGCTTCATCATCTCCTCTTTCTGCCAATTTCAACTGCGCTTCAAAACGCTCTCTTTGGTCAATAGGATCATTTAATTCAGAATATGCGTTTGCAACTTCTTTTCCACAAATCATCAACTCAAAGCGCTCAGTCAATTCAGGATTGTCTCTGTGTTCTTTACATAAAGGAGACATTTCTTTTGGGTAGTCTGTAATGAAAGTTGGCTGAATGTAGTTTCCTTCGCACTTTTCTCCAAACATCTCGTCAATTAACTTTCCTTTACCCATAGTGTTGTCCACTTCAATACCCATTTCAATCGCAGCAGCTCTTAACTCATCTTCATTTTTATCGGTAATATCAAAACCTGTGAAATGCTTGATTGCGTCTGCCATAGTCACTCTTGCAAAAGGAGCCTTGAAGCTTACTTGGTGTGATCCAAAAACAACATCTGTTGTTCCATTAACCGCCATAGCACAATGCTCTAACAAGTTTTCGGTAAAGGTCATCATCCAATTGTAATCTTTATAGGCTACATAAATTTCCATAGCCGTAAACTCTGGATTGTGTGTTCTGTCCATCCCTTCGTTGCGGAAGTTTTTTGAAAACTCATATACCCCGTCAAAACCTCCAACAATCAAACGTTTCAAATACAATTCATTGGCAATACGCATATACAAAGGTATATCCAAAGAATTATGATGTGTGATAAATGGCCTCGCAGATGCACCTCCTGCTATGGGTTGCAAAACTGGCGTTTCTACTTCGAAATACCCTGCATCATTAAAGAAATTTCGCATTGCGTTAAACAACTTTGTACGCTTAACAAACACTTCTTTTACTTCTGGATTGACAACCAAATCTGCATAACGCTGACGATAACGTAATTCTGGATCGTTAAACTCATCATATGTATTTCCTTCTGCATCCGTTTTTGGCAAAGGCAAAGGCTTTAATGCTTTACTCAACAATTTAAATTCACGAACCATGACAGAGATTTCTCCTACCTGTGTTTTGAACAACTCTCCTTCTACCCCTATAAAATCTCCCAGGTCCAATAGTTTTTTAAACACATCATTGTACATGGTTTTGTCTTCTCCTGTACAAATTTCATCGCGATTAAAATAAACTTGAATTCTTCCTTCTGCATCTTGAACTTCTGCAAAGGAGGCTTTACCCTGAATTTTCTTTCGCATTAAGCGTCCAGCAATCACTACTTTTTTTCCTTCCTGATACTCTTCTTTTATCTCTTTAGAATAGGAGTCTACAGGAAATAAATCTGCGGGATAAGGGTTGATCCCTAAAGCTCTTAATTTATCTAGTTTTTCTCTTCTAACAATTTCTTGCTCTGATAACTGCATGCTAGTCCTTTTTAATTGTATAATGCGTTAATGCTTAGCCAGCAAAGATAATAATTAGCCTACAACAATTGACAATTAAGATTGTACAATTCACAAATAACCCACAGAAAGAAAAATCGAGCCATTCTCTTCAATGTTTCCTTTACCAGAACCCTGTTGATGAGAATTTAGAAATCGAATAACCATCAAAATGCATAAAAAACACTTTTAGTGATTTAATCTCAATGAAAAAAAGTACATTTGTCGTGTTGTTAAGGAACTATGAGAATAGTTCTAGGGTTTAAATACCAATGGAAAGCTTCCCTTTAATGGGTTGCTTTTTTTATTTGTACTAAAGCCAACTGAAGAAATCTGCCCTGTGTGACCAAAAGCACTTGGTAAAAAAGACCAAAAACACCAGACCTACGACTAGCTTTATTCCCGTAGAGAAGAAAAAACCGATAATAGCCCCCAAACTAGCTTTGGCTGCTTTTATTAAATCTGCTCGGTCGTGAATCAATTCCCCAATAAAAGCACCCAAGAACAATCCTAAAAACATCCCAACTGGAGTAAAAATCAGACCAACAATCAAACCAATAGTTGAGCCATATATTCCATAATTACTCCCTCCAAATTTTTTAGAAGTCCATCCCGGAATTAGATAATCTATCATAAAAACCAACATCGCGACAACAAAAGTAGCCGCTAAAAAGAACCAATCGGTCACCACAACATCAGTCATATGAAGCAACAACAAACCCACCCAACCCGTTGGTGGTCCGGGAATAACAGGTAGAAAAGAGCCTATAATTCCGGCGATAACCAATAAAAAACCTAAAACCAGTAATACAACATCCATATAAGTCTTTCTTTTATAGCAATATACAGCAATCTTCTCAAAAAAATGTATTTTTGAAACTTAGTTCGTAACTACATGAATAAATTGATTGCTTTTTTTTTAACCTTGATTCTTTTCTCTTGTGAGAAGATTGATACTGTGACTTCTGAATTATTTGGTTTAAAAAACAAAAAGGATAGTGTTATAGATTTTACACAAATTGACCGTTTTCCTCAATTTGACAACTGCAATGAAATGTTAGATTTTGAAAAAGGCAAAAACTGTTTTGAACAAACAATCCACCATAAAATTAGCAAAGGAATTCAAGTCTTAAAATTAAGCACAAAGGAAAACATTACTGATACGATACAAATACAATTTACCATTGATAAACATGGACGCTTCTCCTGTAATAGCATTGAAACCAAAGCGGTTTTGAAAACATCACTTCCAAAATTGTCCCTGGAAATTCAAAAAATGATTCAATCGTTACCAACCCTTCAACCTGCTCAAAAAAGAGGAATTCCTGTAAGTTCAACGTACACCATTCCCTTATTAATCAAGACCGAATAAACAATTTAAAACTTTAGCTTTTTAAACAAATCCCAAATCACAATTCCTGTGGTTACTGATATGTTTAACGAATGTTTGGTTCCATATTGCGGGATTTCAAGGCAGCAATCAGAATGATTGACGACTTCTTGCTGTACTCCTTTTACTTCGTTCCCCATAACAATGGCATATTTCTGATTGGGCAATACTGTGAATTCCTGAAGTCTTATGCTGTGCTCAGCTTGTTCAACTGAGCAGACTTTGATGTTTTCTTGCTTTAATTTTTCAACCAAATCAAGAGTATCTTCTACATACTCCCAATCTACAGACTCTGTTGCTCCCAGTGCTGTTTTGTGTATCTCTTTATTGGGAGGGGTGGCTGTAATCCCGCACAAATATATTTTTTCAATCACAAAGGCGTCACCAGTTCTAAATACAGATCCAATATTATTTAAACTTCTGATATTATCTAAAACTACAATCAAAGGGGTCTTTTCCGTCGCTTTGAAACCTGCCACATCTAACCTTTTTAATTCTTTGTTTTTTAGTTTACGCATCGTGTTAAATATTAAGAAGTCATAAAATTAGCGTATTTCTGACAAAACTGATAAAATTATCGAAAGAACCTTGATAACTTTTTCACTAATCTTTCATCACTTTCCTTAAAAGATTTATTTTAGCTTTATATCTCAAAAGACGAATTCTTGTGGCGAAAAGCAAAGTAAAAAAAGAAACCCCGTTAATGAAACAATATAATGGCATCAAGGCAAAGTATCCTGACGCTATGCTCTTGTTTAGGGTAGGAGATTTTTACGAAACTTTTGGCGCGGATGCTGTCAAAGCAGCTAATATTTTAAACATTACTCTTACCAAAAGAGGTGCTGGTAGTGATTCTGAAACGGCTTTGGCTGGATTTCCACATCATTCTTTAAATACTTATTTACCAAAACTGGTGAAGTCTGGACTGAGAGTGGCCATTTGTGATCAGTTAGAAGATCCAAAAATGACCAAATCGATAGTTAAACGTGGAGTAACAGAACTGATCACTCCGGGAGTCGCCCTTAACGATGAAGTACTACAATCTAAAAACAACAACTTTTTAGCCGCGGTACATTTTGGAAAAAAATGCTTAGGGATTTCTTTTTTAGATATTTCTACCGGAGAATTCTTAACTGCAGAGGGTGATATAGAATACATAGACAAATTGCTACAAAACTTTTCTCCTAGCGAAGTTTTAGTGGAAAAGAAAAACAAAACCCTGTTTAACGAAACTTTTGGTGAAAAATTTTATACTTTTTATTTAGAGGACTGGGTTTTTCAGATTTCCTTTGCCACAGATAGTCTGTTGAGTCAATTTAAGGTGAACTCCTTGAAAGGTTATGGTGTAGAAAAATTAACTGAAGGAATCATATCTTCGGGAGCCATTTTACATTATTTGTCGGAAACGCAGCACAATCAACTAACGCACATCTCAGGCATCCAACGTATCTATGAAAACGAATATGTTTGGATGGATAGGTTTACCGTTAGAAACCTAGAATTAAATCACTCTACAAATGAGAATGCAATTACGCTATTAAATGTTATTGACCAAACAAATTCCCCTATGGGAAGCCGTTTGTTGAAGCGATGGCTCGCATTACCTCTCAAAGAGGTCAATCAAATCAACAAAAGACACGAAGTGGTTCATTACTTTATGAATCATGATCGTTTTTATCAAACAACCGAGTATCAGATCAAGCAAATTAGCGATATGGAGCGTTTGATTTCTAAGGTAGCAACAGGAAAAATAAATCCTCGAGAAATCGTATACCTAAAGCAATCTTTAGACGCCATTATCCCAATCAAAAAAGCAGCTGAAAACAGCAAAAATATTACCCTAAAAGCCATTGGAGAACAACTTCAAGACTGTGCTTTATTGAGAGAAAAAATTGATACTGTCTTGGTAAATGATGCACCAGTCAGCATCAACAAAGGAAATGCAATTGCAACAGGGGTTTCTTCAGAACTAGATGACCTAAGAAGCATCTCTAACACCGGGAAAGATTATTTAGAAAACTTAGTCAAGAGAGAAACTGAAAGAACCGGAATTTCTTCTTTAAAGATTGCTTTCAACAACGTCTTCGGCTATTACATAGAAGTTAGAAACACACATAAAGACAAAGTCCCCGAAGAGTGGATTCGCAAACAGACATTGGTCAGCGCAGAGCGCTACATCACTGAGGAATTAAAAGCTTACGAGACCAAAATTTTGGGTGCCGAAGAAAAGATATCAATTCTAGAACAGCAAATATTCAATCAACTGATTCAGTTTTTAATCGATTACATCCAGCCTGTTCAACTTAATGCCTCTTTAATTGCACAACTCGATTGCTTATGTGGTTTTGCTACGTTGGCAATGCAAAATAGTTATGTCAGACCCACTATTGATGAAAGCACAGATATTGAGATAAAAAATGGGAGACATCCTGTGATCGAAAAACAACTAGCTTTTGGGGAGGAATATATCGCTAATGATGTTGTTTTAAACAGAAACCAACAGCAAATCATTATGATTACTGGACCTAATATGTCTGGTAAATCTGCTATTTTAAGGCAAACGGCATTGATCGTTTTGTTGGCTCAAATTGGTAGTTATATCCCCGCCCAACAAGCAAGAATAGGGGTCGTTGATAAAATTTTTACTCGTGTTGGTGCGAATGATAATATTTCTATGGGAGAATCAACTTTCATGGTAGAAATGAACGAAACAGCAAGCATTCTAAACAACGTGTCTGAGCGCAGCTTGATTTTGTTAGATGAAATTGGTCGTGGAACCAGTACCTATGATGGAATCTCTATTGCCTGGGCAATTGCCGAATACTTACACAAGCACCCTAGCCAAGCCAAAACATTATTCGCAACGCATTATCATGAGCTAAATGACATGTGTAACACTTTTTCAAGAATTAAAAATTTTAACGTCTCCGTCAAAGAACTTAAAGATAAAGTAATCTTCTTGAGAAAACTAAAAGCAGGGGGTAGTGAACATAGTTTTGGAATTCATGTAGCAAAATTAGCAGGAATGCCTCAAGCGGTAATTCATAGCGCTAACAAAATGCTTGGTCAACTTGAAAATAGTCACGGATTAGAAAACAACAAAACCAAACTTGAGAACGCCTCTAAAGAAGATGATTTTCAATTGAGTTTCTTCCGATTAGACGATCCTTTACTAGAAGATATTAAGGAAGAAATTTTGTCAACAGATGTTAACAATTTAACCCCTGTTGAAGCGTTGTTTAAATTAAACGAGATCAAAAGAATGCTAACTGGTAAATAAATTCCCCGCTATACCCTACGATATATTTTAATTATGGTAAACAATTTAGAACAAGGCTACTTTGGTATTGGTATTCTTAATGGTAAAACCCCTGAGAACTTGGGAGTCTTGTGGAGATCTGCTCAAAATATGGGTGCGAGTTTTATTTACACTATTGGAAACCGATACGCTAAACAAGCTTGTGACACACACAAAGCAGTAGGGGCTATGCCTTATTTTCATTATGATACTTTTGAAGCGTTTTATGAACACCTTCCAAAAAGCGCAGTGCTTGTTGGAGTTGAACTGGAAGAACGCGCCATTTCATTAGAAAATTTTGAACACCCCAAAAGATGCGTTTACCTTCTGGGTGCTGAAGATCACGGTTTGTCAAATCTTGCGATTGAAAAATCGCACTTTTTGGTCAAATTTAAATCTACCCTAAGCTTAAATGTTGCAGTAGCTGGTAGCATTGTTATGTATGATAGAGGCACTAAAACACCCATAAATTTATAGTCAAAATGAAACCTATATTACGTTTTATCAAAGCAAAACAAGCACTCCTTTTATTGGCAATTGGTATTGTAGCTGTCATTTTGATTTATACTTATCATTTTTTTAAAGTATTTCAGCAGCAAGAAATTGATAAAATGGACATCTTAGCAAAAGCTTATTTTCAGTTCAATAAATCTAAACCTGAAGATGACATTAGCTTACTCGTTGAAATCATTGAACAGAACAACTCTATACCTATGATTGTTACCAATGATAGCAATCAAATTATTTTGGATCAAAACATAGATTACAAGGACGCTGATAAAAATGAAACATTACTGTCAAAGCTTAAAGAGATGAAAGGTCTTAATCCCCCGATAATCCTCAATATTTCTAAAACTAAAAATCAATACATCTATTATTCGTACTCAAAAAACTTGACTAAACTAAAATATTACCCAATGGCATTGGTCGTAATTTTTATTGTTTTTTTGATCATTATCTATTCCGTCTTTAACGCCTCGTCTAATTCCGAAAAAAACAAATTATGGAGTGGTATGGCCAAAGAAACCGCACATCAAATCGGTACTCCGCTCTCTTCACTATTGGGATGGGTAGAAATACTTCGCTCTGAAAATGTGAACCCAGACTTTGTGAACGAAATCGAAAAAGATATTGACCACCTAAATGTCATTGCCAATCGATTTTCTAAAATAGGGTCTAAACCCACACTTGAGCACAACAATCCGTCTGACATTATTGAAGAAACGATTCAATATTTTAAAGTTAGGACTTCAAAAAGTATCGTCTTCAACTACAATAAACCCTTGCTTTCACTGGAAATAATGTTGAATAAAGATTTATTTGTCTGGGTACTTGAAAACCTCATCAAAAATGCCATCGATGCAATGCAGGGTAAAGGAAATATTGATATTCAACTGCTTGATGGAAAAACTGAAATTAGAGTTATGATTACAGATACTGGTAAAGGTATTCCTAAAAAACTTCACAAAAAGATATTTGAACCTGGCTTTACCACCAAAGAAAGAGGATGGGGACTCGGCCTTTCGTTGGCCAAAAGAATCATTACTAAATATCATGATGGTAAGATATTTGTAAAACAATCCCAAAAACATACAGGAACTAGCTTTCAAATTAACATCCCTAAATAGAGACTCTAAAAACGTCTCGCAACCATTTGACTATTATAAATGTTTTATGATGTCCTTCTGTAAATTCAACTATAAATAGCTTGATATTTTATTCGCTAAAGATTCAAACTCAGTAGAAGACAAAGATTCTTTCTTTGTAAAAGTAGCATCTGTCATTTGATTTAACGGGATTAAATGAACATGGACATGAGGCACCTCTAAACCAATAACAGATATTCCAACTCTTTTACAAGGAACCGCTTTTTCTAGTGCTTTCGCAATTGTCTTTGCATATTGAAATAACTTTAAGTATAGTTCATTATCCAAATCAAAAAGTTGATCCACTTCCTTTTTTGGCACTACTAAAGTATGACCTACAGCATTGGGATTGATATCTAAAAACACGAAAAAATCATCGTTCTCAGTGATTTTGTAGCATGGAATTTCTCCACTGATAATTTTTGTAAAAACACTCATTTTTTATCCCTCATTTTTTGGGTTGGACTTTTTTATCGAGAGATCTCAATAATCTCAAATTTCATGACTCCATTAGGCGCTTGAATTTCTGCAATTTCGCCTTGACTATGACCAAGCAAGCCTTTACCTATAGGAGAATTTACTGATAATTTTCCATTACGAATATCTGTTTCAGAATCAGCTACCAATGTATAATTAAATTCCATTCCATTGACTACATTCTTAATTTTCACCTTAGAATGTACTAAAATCTTTGAAGTATCTATTTGGGATTCATCCAAAATACGAGCATTGGCTACCACATTTTTTAACTTTGCTATCTTTAATTCTAACAACGATTGTTCTTCTTTAGCAGCGTGATATTCTGCATTTTCACTCAAATCTCCCTTATCCCTTGCTTCTCCAATCTCATTGGACACACGAGGACGTTCTGTTTGCTCTAGAAACTCTAATTCTTGCTTTAACTTTTTAAATCCTTCTTCTGAATAGTATGATACTTCACTCATCGTCTTAATATTTTAACAAAAAAATCTCATTACCATTTGGAAATGAGACCAACACAAAGATATGGAAATAATTGGAAGCTAAAAATTAGCTGTATATTTACTCCATAATTATTTAAAAATGATCATCGTAGCAAAACATATAGGCTTACTCGGGGTATTTATCCTCCTAACCTCTTGCATCAAGCAAGAAGATGTCAATACACTGGTCCCTGACACTAGGGTTGACTTTACCGTAAGTCCTGCGTTTATTCCACTTCAAGGATCCCCTCATGTGAGGTATGGACAAGGCTATAATGCAAATGGGGTTGTACTTTTTAATTATGGGTCAAACAGCTTTAGGGCATTTGATTTGACCTGCCCCACTGAATGTCTTGAAGCAATGGAGATAGATACTAGTGGAATTATGACTTGCAAAACCTGTGAAGATGAGAAGATTAGCTTTACCCAATACCAAATTAAAATAAAGGTGAACAAAGTGACCTATTATCTAAAAGAATATTATGCAACCCTCCAAGGTAACAATATCAGAATCACGAATTATTAAACGAACTTTCTTACATTATTTGTACTTTTGCAAGTAAATATTATTCTATGGAAAATTATTTTTCTTCTGACTTTAAATTGGGCGTGCTTGGCGGAGGTCAATTAGGAAGAATGCTATTGTCTGAAACCCAAAAACTTGACATTCACACTTGTGTCTTAGACAGTTCTAAAGAGGCTCCTTGTGCTCCTTATTGCAACGAATTCTTTTTAGGAGATTTATTAAATTATGATGATGTTTATGAGTTTGGTAAGAAAGTAGAGGTACTGACGATAGAAATTGAGCATGTTAACATCGAAGCGCTCTATAAACTTGAAGAAGAGGGAGTAAAAGTGTATCCACAACCTAGCGTTATTGCAACCATTCAGCACAAGGGAAAGCAAAAAGACTTTTACAAAGAAAAAAACATTCCTACTTCACCTCATCAGCGTTTTAACTCTTTGAAAGAACTGAAAGCAGCGAGCTTAAATGATTTTCCATTTGTTTGGAAATCTGCTCAATTTGGCTATGATGGAATGGGAGTTAAAATTGTTCGCAATGTAGCAGACATCCAAAACCTTCCAGATACTGAATGTATTACTGAAAAGTTAATTCCGTTTAAAAACGAACTAGCAGTGATTGTTGCCAGAAATGCAGATGGAAAAGTAAAAACATATCCTGTAGTGGAAATGGAATTTCACCCAGAAGCTAACCAGGTTGAATATGTGATTTGCCCTGCTCGTATTGATGATAAAGTTGCAGACAAAGCACGTTTGGTTGCAATGGAGGTTGCGAAAGCTTTTGAACATGTTGGCCTTTTGGCAGTTGAAATGTTTCAAACTGAAAACGACGAAATTATAGTTAACGAAGTTGCTCCTAGAACCCATAATAGCGGTCATTACAGCATAGAAGCTTCATATACAAGTCAATTTGAACAGCACCTAAGAACCATTCTAAATTTACCTTTAGGAAACACCGATAGTAAATTGGCAGGAATTATGGTTAATTTAGTTGGCGCTGATGGCTACGAGGGAAATGTTATTTATAAGAACATCACTGACATTTTAGAGATCGAAGGTGTGACTCCGCATATTTATGGAAAAAAAATAACCAAACCTTTCAGAAAAATGGGACACGTGACTATCGTAAACAAAGACATCAAAGTTGCTCGTAAAACAGCTGAATTGGTTAAAAACACTGTAAAAGTAATTTCAAAATAAGTGAGCATTTAGTCGTCTAAAAGTATTTCATTTGTAAAATCGCTTTATAATAGAAACGCTTTGACACTTTAAAAAATAAATCAAAATGAAAGTAGCCATCGTAATGGGATCTGATTCTGATCTCCCAATCATGCAACAAGCCATTGATATTTTAAAAGAATTAGAAATAGAAACTGAAGTAGATATTGTTTCTGCGCACAGAACCCCTGAAAAACTCTTTGATTTTTCTACTAATGCTCACAAAAGAGGAATCTCTGTCATTATCGCAGGTGCTGGTGGTGCTGCACATCTCCCCGGAATGGTGGCAAGCATGAGCCCCCTTCCTGTCATTGGTGTTCCAGTAAAATCAAGTAATTCTATTGATGGTTGGGACTCGGTACTGTCTATTTTACAAATGCCTGGAGGTGTTCCTGTAGCAACGGTTGCTTTGGATGGTGCAAAGAATGCTGGAATCTTAGCGGCTCAAATTATAGGTGCTTCTAATAGTACTGTTTTGGATAGTATTATAAAATACAAAGAAAATTTAAAAATTAAAGTTACTGAAGCGGCTCAAAGAGTTAAAAACAGTTAAAAAACACATTTGGTTTTTCCCTATTAAACAACCCCTGGCGACGGAATGAAAATTACAAAACAAATTCAACAACCCATTCACATAGAAATGGCTGCCTTTGAAGACAAATTCAAAGAAGCAATGTCTACTATGGTACCGTTGTTGAATAGAATCACCTATTACATTGTTCGTAGAAAAGGAAAACAAATGCGACCCATGTTTGTGTTCCTCATCGCTAAAATGGTTTCAAACGGAAAATTTACTGAAAAAACCTATAGAGGTGCTGCTGTTATAGAATTGATTCATACCGCGACACTCGTCCACGATGATGTTGTAGATGACAGTAACAAACGAAGAGGTTTCTTTTCAATTAACGCTTTATGGAAGAATAAAATTGCGGTTTTGGTTGGTGATTTTTTACTCTCCAAAGGATTGTTATTGAGTATTGATCACGATGATTTTGATGTCCTAAAGCTGATCTCTATCGCAGTGAGAGAAATGAGTGAAGGGGAACTATTGCAGATTGAAAAAGCAAGACGTCTAGACATCACAGAAGATGTTTACTTTGAAATCATTAGAAAAAAAACTGCAACTTTGATTGCTGCTTGCTGTGGGATTGGTGCAACTTCTGTTGGAGCAAATCAAGCAGAAGTCGATAAAATGCGACTGTTTGGAGAATATATAGGGGTTGCATTCCAGATTAAAGATGATCTTTTTGACTATTCTGAAGCGCAAATAGGGAAGCCTACAGGTATTGATATTAAAGAGCAAAAGATGACTTTACCGTTGATCCATACCTTAAACAATTGTGATGCTAAGGAACGAAAATGGATCATCAACTCGGTAAAAAACCACAATAAGGATAAGAAGAGAGTGAAGGAAGTAATTCAATTTGTAAAAGACAATGGTGGGTTAGAATACACTACAAATAAAATGCACGAGTACAAAAACAAAGCCCTAACTATTTTAAACTCATATCCGAAGTCTGAATACAAAGAATCTTTACTAACGATGATTGACTACGTTGTAGAACGCAAAAAATAAACACCCTTTAGAGCTTCATTTTACAAAACTATTTTTTGACAAAAAGTTCACTAAATTAGTCCACACACTTTTGTCCGTTAATGAAAATTTTTCGCATTCTTTTTTATTTTTTGTTGTGCTATAGTTCTTATGGACAGATAGCTAACAAAAATCGTATGACCAAAAGTTTTACTCCCAATCAAGATACTATACAATTAGAAAAAGTAGCCATTAGCAATGTTAACTTCAAAGTTGTGGATTCTTTAGAGCAGCTAATCCCACCAAATCAATATTATTTCAATCCCCAAAAAGCTCAACTATATTTTTATAATCCTGATCAAAAAAAAATAACTGTTAGCTATTTTAATTATCCCACTTTTTTAACCAAAAGCTATAGCCCCTTTGACAAAAGTTTAATCCTCAAAGAAGCAACCCCATCTGCCAACCCTTTTTCTCTCAAAAAAAGCTATGACAAAACTGACTTTTTTGGAGATTTAAATACCTATGGTAATCTTACCCGTGGAATCACGGTTGGAAACAACCAAGGATCGGTGTTGAATTCAGGTTTAGACCTTCAAATCACTGGAAATTTATCAGAAAAATTGAAAATTAGAGCTAGCATTAAAGACACTAATATTCCCATTCAAGAAAATGGAATTTCACAAAGAATTAATGAATTTGATCGTGTTTTTATCGAGCTTTTCACAGACCAATGGAAAATAAAAGCAGGTGATGTTGATCTAACAAATCAAGAAAGTTACTTTATGGCATTTACTAAAAAAATTAACGGTGCCAAACTAGAAATAGACTTAGACCACGATGATCAAGAAACATCAATTACAGCTTCTGGCGCATTGGTTAAAGGAAAATTTAACAGTCAAAACATCTCCACTATTGAAGGAAATCAGGGTCCGTATCAACTTTACGGTGTGAATGGCGAGTTAAACATTGTGGTCATTTCTGGTAGTGAAACAGTTTATGTCAATGGTATGGCACTAAAGAGAGGAGAACAGCACGACTACACCATAGATTACAATAATGCTCAAATTGTGTTCACCCCAACTTTTCCTATCAATTCTTCTCAGAGAATTGTTGTAGATTTTCAATATAGCGATCAAAATTACAACCGGTTTGTCACTCATAATGGGATGAGTTATCAAAATAAAAAAGTTACTCTCGGCGCGTATTTTTATAACGAAAATGATGTCAAGGCCCAACACCTCCAACAAAACCTGAATGACAATCAAAAAATAATTCTACAAGAAGCCGGAAATGATAGTAGCAAAATGATAGCCAACAGTGCTGTTTCAAGCAGTTATGATGAAAATAGAATTCAGTATGAAAAAACAACCTCGAACGGAAAAACCACGTACACACATAGTACAAGTGAAAATGCAACCCTATATAATGTGTCTTTTAGCTATACAGGAGTAAAAAATGGAGATTATCTCATCGATCAAGTTTCGGCAACAGGAACAATCTATAAATATGTAGGAGCGAATTTAGGAGATTACGCCCCTATTACGCTACTGATTGCACCCACCAAACTACAAATGACAGCCGTTAATGCAAACTATCAAATAAACGAAGACTCATTTGTCAGTACCGAAGTCGCCTACAGCAATAATGATCAAAACTTATTTTCATCCAAAGATGATTCCTCGAATCATGGGATTGCCACCACATTGACCTGGCAGCAAAAAATCAGTCATAGCAGCTGGAATATTGATAACCTGATGGACATTGATGTGATCCAAAAAAACTTCAATAATATTGAGGGGTTATACAATCCTGAATTCAATAGAGATTGGAATTTAGACTTCAACTTAAATCCAAGTTCAATATCGAACCAAACTTACATTAGAAATAAGCTATCGGCTGTTAAAGACAAAATACACATGATCAATATCAACACTGACTACTTAAGAATAGGAACTGTTTTTCATGGCCATAAAACAAGTCTAAACACCCATAATACATTTGGCAACATCATTTTAAATACTAAAACCAGCTATTTGAAAAATAGCAACAACGCTGAGGAAGGCTATTTTGCTAGAAACCTAACCTCAGTAAAGTATCAACTAAAAAAAGCATGGGTGAGCACTTCGTTAAAATACGAAGATAACCAACAAGAAAACTCACAATCAAAGATGTTGAATCTTACGAATCAAAAACTTATCCAAACTGGGGTGAGTATGGGTGTAGGAGATACGACAAAAGTATATTCTAAGTTTAGTTTTAACAGAATGCAAATTGATAGTGTGAGAAATAATCAGTCTGTAAGGGTGCAACAGGCAAATAATTTTACGCTAAAAAGCAAACTGATTATGAACAAAAAAACATCTTTAAGTACTTTTATGAACTACCGAAAAGTAAACCATATATACTCTAAAGATCTTAACGTATTTAACGGGCAAATACAATATACCCAAAGATTTTTCAAAAATATAGTTCACTGGGCAACTGTATTTGAAACTTCTTCAGGGAGTACCAATCAACAAAACTTTACCTACATAGAAGTAGAAGCTGGACAAGGCTATTACACTTATTTAGGAGATCTAAACAACAATAAGATCAAAGATTTTGATGAGTTTGAAGTTGCTCAATTTACAGATCAAGCAAATTATTTAAGAGTTGTGTTACCAAACCTTTCGCAAATGGCTACACAAAAAGCAAAATTTAGTCAATCGGTATTCGTAAACTTTATCTCTTTGAAAAACAGAGATTCTAAATGGCAACGAATGCTGTCTCATTTATCAAATCAATCCAGTATTTTAATTCACAAAGACCAACTAAAAGAAGGAGTAACATTCAATATTGACCCCTTTGACACTAGTAACCCTAATGTAGTTGGATTACAACAAAACGTAAGAAGCAGTTTGTTTTTTAATCGTGGTCTGCAACATTACAGCACGACCTATACCTACCAAAGCAATAAAAACACCCAAAATATCGGTCATGATTTTCAGACTTCGAGTCAACAATTTTACGAGCTTAACTTCCAGCACCATCTCTTACATTCGTGGATCTTAAACACAACTCTTCACTCAGAAAACAACAGCAATACTAGCGACAATTTTAGCAGTAGAAATTTTGATATTCTCTCCAAAGAAATCAACCCCTCTATTCGTTTTATAAAAGATGAATTTTCTAATCTTGAGGCAGAGTACTCTTACAGAAAAGAAAAAAACGTTATTGGCCTAGAGGATTTGATTAGTCACGATTTTGGTATTGCCTACAACTACAATCATAGTAAAAAAGGTTCAATCATCACAACACTTAATATTGTTGAGAACAAGTACTCAGGTCCTTTAAACACCCCTGCCTCTTATAGAATACTTGAGGGACTTCAACCTGATCGAAACTTTACTTGGTCATTGATCATACAAAAAAAAATAACTTCATTACTTGATCTTAATATCAGTTATAATGGAAGAAAAAACAATTTAAGCCAGACGATTCATACCGGAAATGTTCAATTAAGAGCAAACTTTTAAAAGGAATTAGGCGACTTGATAAAAATCCCCTATTTTTGAATTATATATTTTTACCTATGAAAAAAATATTTTTTTTATTCTTCCTGTTTGGGATCCTTGATGTTTCCGCACAAAACAATCAAATTAAAGTCGATCTTTTAGATGTATTGGCACTAAGAACATTTGATATCTCTTACGAGAATCAACTAAACAACGAAGCTTCTGTTGGTGTTTCTATGTTCTTCAATTTCGAACCAAAAGATTCTAACTTTAGATACCATGAAGACTTTCAAATCACGCCATACTTCCGTCAATTTATAACAGAAAGTAGAGGATTTGATGTGTTTGGAGAATTGTTTGGAAGTTTAAACTTTGCTGAAACGAAAAAGGATGCAAATGGCTCCTCTCAAAATTATTCAGATTTTGCCCTAGGTCTAGGCCTGGGAATAAAGCATATTTCTCAAAATGGATATATTTTTGAAATCAATACTGGCTTAGGGAGGAACTTATTTAACTCTCAAGTTTCAAGAGAATTTGTACAAAGACATGGGATTAGCATAGGTAAACAATTCTAAATATCTATGACGCGTTTGAGAAAGTTCAGTCCCATTTCTAATGTCACTTCTATCCATAAAGAATTTTTAAAGTGGGTAGGATTCTCAATAGTTATCGGTACAATCGTTGGAACTGCATCTGCTTTTTTGTTAGCCTCACTACATTGGGCTACCCATTACCGAGAAGCAAATAAAACGATCATTTGGTTGCTCCCTGTTGCTGGACTCTTTGTAGGTCTCCTATATCATTATTATGGACAAACTGTAGCAAAGGGCAACAATCTACTCTTGGATGAAATAAATACCCCTAAAAAAATGATTCCTTTTAGGATGGCTCCTTTTGTCTTTATAGGAACGGTTGCCTCTCATTTGTTTGGCGCTTCTGTGGGACGTGAAGGCACCGCGGTACAAATTGGTGGTGCCATTGCCGATCAGTTTTCTGGCTGGTTTAACGTAAACAAACAAGATCGAAAAATACTAATTCTGATGGGAATTAGTAGTGGTTTTGCAGGACTATTTGGTACTCCACTAGCTGCTGCTGTTTTTGCTTTAGAAGTACTCTTTATAGGGAAAATCAAATACAACGCGCTTTTACCTTGTCTTTTGGTTGCCGTAATTTCTAACGCGATCTCCATAGAGTTTACCCATTATTTACACATTCCTCACACCCACTATACTATTGGTTTGATCCCTAAACTCAATGCCATTTCCTTTTTATGGAGCCTTGTTGTTGGAATTCTTTTTGGTATTGTGAGCACTTTTTTTTCAAAAGGAATTCACTTCTTTAGTCAATTTTCTAAACGTATTCAATATCCACCTCTGCGACCTGTTATAGGAGGAATGGCCATTGCAATTTTAGTATATTTTATAGGAACAAAATACATAGGACTAGGGATTCCAACCCTTTTAGAATCATTTGTGAACACGATGAATCCCTATGATTTTGCTGTCAAAATTATTTTGACAACGTTTTGTATCGCTTTTGGTTTTAAAGGTGGAGAAGTAACACCTCTTTTTTTTATTGGAGCGACGCTAGGTAGTGCCCTGTCTCTATTTGTTCCTTTGCCTATTGGGTTATTGGCTGGGATGGGGTTTGTTGCTGTCTTTTCTGGGGCCACCAATACGCCAATTGCTTGTACTTTAATGGGGATTGAATTGTTTGGAATAGAAAGTGGGGTTTATATTGCCATTGCCTGTATAACTGCTTATCTATTTTCTGGTCATACAGGAATTTACAGCTCCCAAATCGTTGGCATCTCTAAATCTGATAAATACACAACAGAAGAGGGAGCTAAACTTAACGAAATTCATAGAGAATAACAGGTTTAGCAATTCTTTATATTTTCTCTAACACTATCTTTTCCTTGTTTTTAGTGACTACTACTGAAATACATAATTGCTACACAATAAATAATCTTACTAAAACCATCTGTAAGACAGGTAAAAACAGATATATGCCTATATTTACAGCAAAAATTCTGTCAATGGTTTTTACTGATACCCACACACATTTAAATAGCGAGCAATTTGATGAGGATAGACATCAAATGATTCAGCGCGCAATAGATTCAGGAGTAAATCGACTATTCATACCCTCTATAGATTCTGAATACACCGAAGGAATGTTGACCCTGGCAGAAGAGTTTCCAAACAATATACATTTGATGATTGGGGTCCACCCTACGCATGTCAAAGAGAATTATAAGAAAGAATTGGCCATTGCCAGAACATGGCTAGAAAGCGGTAAATTTGTTGCTGTGGGCGAAATCGGTATCGACTTGTATTGGGAAGACACCTACATTGATTTACAAAAAAAAGCTTTTAGAACTCAGGTGCAATGGGCAAAAGAATTTGGTTTACCAATCAATATTCATTGTAGAAATGCTTTTAAAGAAATATTTGAAATTTTAGAAGAAGAGAAATCCGATCGACTATTTGGAATTTTCCATTGTTTCACAGGAACCCTAGAAGACGCGAAGCAAGCCATTGGCTATAATCTAAAACTTGGTATTGGTGGTGTGGCTACTTTTAAAAATGGAAAAATAGATTCGTTTTTAGCTGAAATTCCTCTTGAACATATCGTGCTAGAAACCGATGCGCCTTATTTGGCTCCCACTCCCTATAGAGGAAAACGAAACGAATCTATGTATGTCATCAAGGTGGCTGAAAAACTGGCTAGCCTCTACCATAAGAGTCTTAGTGAAATTGCTGAGATAACAACTCAAAACAGTATCGATATTTTTGGAGTTTAAACCCCTTCATTTTACTTTTAAGCACTATGCTAACAAAAAAATCCCCTTTGACTCATCGTCAAAGGGGATTTAAAAAGATTTAACTTTTATCCTAAATATTTGCTTTAAAAAACTCTCGGTTCATTCTAGCAATGTTATCCAAAGAAATTCCTTTTGGACACTCTACTTCACAAGCACCTGTGTTGGTACAGTTTCCAAAACCTTCAGCATCCATTTGGGCTACCATATTTCGCACACGATCTGCCGCTTCAACCTGTCCTTGTGGCAATAAAGCATATTGAGAAACTTTCGCACCTACAAACAACATCGCAGATGAGTTCTTACAAGTCGCTACACAAGCACCACATCCGATACATGTTGCAGCATCCATAGCTTCATCGGCAGCGTATTTAGAAATTGGTAATGAGTTTGCATCTTGAGTATTTCCAGAAGTATTTACAGAAATAAATCCTCCTTGGTGTTGTATTCTGTCAAAAGCTGAACGATCTACAACTAAATCTTTTACCACAGGAAACGCTTTCGCACGGAAAGGCTCTATGTATATAGTATCTCCATCTTTAAACTTACGCATGTGTAATTGACAAGTAGTTACGCCTCTATCTGGACCATGTGCTTCCCCATTGATATACAAAGAACACATTCCACAGATTCCCTCTCTACAATCGTGATCAAAAGCTACGGGCACTCCACCTTCGTTAATTATTTTTTCGTTTAATACATCTAACATCTCTAAGAAAGACATATCTGGAGATACCCCACCTAAGTTGTAATCTACCATTTGACCTTCATCATTGGCACCTTTTTGTCGCCAGATTTTAAGTTTTAAATTCATATCCATGGTCTTTCTTATTTATATGATCTTGTTTTTAACTCAATATCGTTAAACTCTAATTGTTCTTTGTGCAGTACTGCATCTGCTGGTTCTCCTTTGTATTCCCAAGCAGAAACAAATGCAAAGTTTTCGTCATCTCTCTTGGCTTCACCTTTTTGAGGTCCTTCAGTTTCTGCAGATTCTTCACGGAAATGACCTCCACAAGATTCTTCTCTTGTCAAAGCATCTTTTGCGAACAACTCTCCTAACTCTAGGAAATCTGCTACACGACCCGCTTTGGCCAATTCTTCATTAAAAGTATCTGCTGTACCAGGTACGTTTACTTCTTTCCAGAATTCTTCACGCAATGCTTTGATTTCAGCCATAGCTTCTTTCAATCCTTGCTCATTTCTAGACATTCCTACTTTATTCCACATGATTTTACCCAAACGCTTATGGAAATAATCTACTGATTTAGATCCATTATTGTTGATTAAGGAATTGATTTGCTCTTTTACAGCATGTTCAGCTTCTTCAAATTCAGGAGTATCTGTAGGGATTTTTCCAGTTCTAATGTCTTTAGATAAATAATCCCCTATCGTATAAGGCAAGACAAAATATCCATCAGCCAAACCTTGCATCAATGCAGAGGCACCTAAACGATTTGCTCCGTGCTCAGAAAAGTTGGCCTCTCCAATCGCATAACATCCTGGTATGGTAGTCATCAAGTTATAATCTACCCAAGTTCCTCCCATAGTATAGTGAACCGCTGGATAGATTTTCATCGGTGATGTATATGGATCTTCATCCGCAATTTTATAATACATCTGGAACAAGTTCCCGTATTTTGCTTTAACAATAGCTGTTCCTAAAGTGTTCACTTTTTCTTTAGATGGATTTTGGTCTCCTTGGATCAACGCTTGCTCAATTCCGTAACGCTCAATCGCTGCTGCAAAATCTAAATACACTGCTTCTCCAGTAGCATTCACTCCAAATCCAGCATCACAACGTTCTTTTGCTGCACGAGAGGCAACATCACGTGGTACTAAATTTCCAAACGCAGGATATCTTCTCTCCAAGAAATAATCTCTATCAGCCTCAACTAAATCTGTTGCTTTTTTCTTTCCATCTCTAATGGCTTGAGCATCTTCTAATTTAGCTGGCACCCAAATACGACCATCATTACGTAAAGATTCAGACATCAATGTCAATTTAGATTGATGATCTCCAGATACAGGTATACATGTTGGATGTATTTGTGTATAACAAGGGTTTGCAAAATAAGCTCCTTTCTTATGAATCTTCCAGGAAGCAGACACATTTGAACCCATAGCATTCGTAGACAAATAGAATACATTTCCATAACCACCTGAAGCAATAACTACGGCATGTGCGGAATGTCTTTCAATTTCACCTGTTACTAAGTTTCGAGCAATGATTCCTCTTGCTTTTCCATCTACCAATACAACATCCATCATTTCATGACGGGTATGCATCTTAATTTTTCCACGTCCAATTTGACGATTCATTGCAGAATAAGCTCCTAATAATAGTTGCTGTCCTGTTTGTCCTTTTGCATAAAAAGTTCGAGAAACCAATACCCCTCCAAAAGATCGATTGTCTAACAATCCTCCATAGTCACGTGCAAAAGGTACTCCTTGTGCTACACATTGGTCAATAATGTTTGCTGAAACTTCTGCCAAACGATATACGTTGGCTTCACGAGCACGATAATCTCCTCCTTTTACTGTGTCATAAAACAACCTGTAGATAGAGTCTCCATCTCCTTGGTAATTTTTTGCTGCGTTGATTCCTCCTTGTGCTGCAATGGAATGAGCTCTACGAGGTGAATCTTGATACGCAAATGCTTTTACGTTATAACCAAGTTCAGCTAAGGTTGCACATGCAGACCCTCCTGCCAAACCTGTTCCTACAACAATAACATCAATGTTACGTTTGTTTGCAGGGTTTACTAAATCAATATGATTTTTATAATTTGTCCATTTATCAGCGATAGGACCTTGTGGTACTTTTGAATCTAATGCCATAATTAAAATGTCTTAGTGTTGATTGAAATGGTGAAACAAAGCAATAATCATGAATCCTACTGGAATTCCTATTGCATATATTTTTGATACGGTTTCTAACTTTGCCGCGCGCTTAGCACTCATACCACTTGATTGGAACGCAGATTTAAATCCATGTAATAAGTGTAAGGCTAAAAATGCAAATGCTGCTACATATGCTCCAGTTCTAACTGGACTGTGGAACTTATGTACCAATTCGCCAAAATATCGGTTAGGATCTGTTGGCAACACAGCTATGTATTTGTGATTGATTTCTGGAAACCAAAAATCAATAAAATGTAATACGATAAAAGCCAAAATAGCCAATCCTGAATATATCATATTTCTACTCATCCAAGAAGCATTAGCTGCACCATTGTATTTGACATATTTTATCGTTCGAGAGGCTTTGTTTTTAAGCTCTAATACAAATCCCATCACGAAGTGAAAAACGACACCAAAAATTAGTATGGGTTGAAGTGCAAATTGTACTAGGGGATTGTTCCCCATAAAGTGAGACAATTCATTAAAAACGTCAGCACTAAAAATAGATGTTAGATTGATTACAAAATGTTGCAATAAGAAAAACATCAAAAAGAAAGCAGAAGCTGCCATCGCTACTTTCCTTCCTATCGAAGAAGATAAAACTCCACTCATTATATTGTAATGTTTAAAAGGTTAACTTTATTAATAAAACGTTAGCAAAATTAAGCTATTTAGATGATTATTATTTGGATTTGAGCAATTTCACCCTCTATTTAGATAGATTACAAGTTAAAATTTAAAAAATCTTCAAATCTCTATTTTTTCTTACAATTTTTAACAAAAACATTTTCACTACAGGAATTTGCCACCACGTGAATTAAAAAGGTGAGCCTTTCCTAATAGGCTCACCTTTTTTTAATCGATATCTAATTTGAATGGCCAGTGACACTGTCAAGACTATAGTTTGATATTTACCCTTGCAAACAAATACCTTCCTGTGTACCCAAACTGTGAAGTCCTCCTAGAATAAACAAATTGATCTCTATTCTTTTCTGCAATTCTATTTTCATCTGGATAGATATCAAGAAGATTATTGGCGCCAAGGGTAAGGCTTGTGTTTTCGTGTAACGCTAGTGAAATCGATAAATCGGTAACAACTTTGGCTCCATAAATAGCATCATCACTTGCCTCCCTATCTCCAGCACGCGAAACACCAATATAATCATCTGGATCTGTGACCTCCCCAAAGTAAACATTCCTCAACAAAACAATCCATTTTCCAAAAGACAAAACATTAGACAAACTTACTTTGGTTCTAGGCTGAGCAAGTGTTAAAAAAGCTTCTTCTTGCCCATCAAAAAAATTAGTACTCTGTCCCGCATCAACAATTTTTTTAGGAATTTTTAACGCGGTGATTTCTGTTTCTGAAAATGTTCCTGACAAATCATTTTTTAAACTCAATCCGTTGATGATTTCTCCTTGTTGTGAAATCACAACTTCAAATCCTTTAGATCTAGTATCTATCGCATTGACAAAGAAACGCGCACTAGTTGCTCCTGCACTTTTAAAAATCTCAGCCAACTCTGTACTACCTCCTGCGTCAAAACTTCCACTGTAAACAATTCTATCGGCTATATCTATTTGATAAGCATCTGCGGTAATGGTCAAATCGTTTGACGGTTTTATTGTAACTCCTAAACTAAAGCTTTGTGAAGTTTCTTCTCTCAGCTTTTCTACACCTATTAATTTTGCCGCTCTACTATCATTGGTAAAGGTACCTTGTTCAAAAACTTCACTATTAACGAAGACAGTACTTGTTTTACTAAAATATTGTTGGTGCAATGAAGGTGCCCTAAACCCAGTACTGTGAGCACCTCTGAAAGAAACATCATCGGTAACACTGTACCTAGAGGCTATTTTGTAGTTAAAAGTAGTCCCAAAATCAGAAAAATCTTCAAATCTTCCAGCAGCACTTACAAACCATTGATCTGTAAAATCTAGTTCTATATCTGCGTAAGCAGCAATACTGTTTCTGTATTTATTAGTTGCATTTTTTGGGTCATAGCCCCTAAATACTTGAGAGCCTCCCCCCAATGGAGTTCCTGTAAAATTATTTTTAACCCATAAATTATCTTCTGTTGTACTGGTTACTATATTTCCATTAACATCATAACTTGTGTAGGAAGCTTCTTCTCCAGCATAAATTTCAAAATTTTCTACTTTATATTCTGCTCCAAAGGCTATGTTTAATCCTTCTAAAACATCTTCATTAAAAGTGGTAAAATCAAGATTTGAAATGTTCTGAATAAAAGACAATGAACCAGCGTCAAAGACAGTTTGAGTGGCTCCGCCTTGAGTTCCATTACTCGAGTTTTCAACCCCTATTCCAAAATTATTTTTCCCATAAGTATTAGAAAAATCAACATCCCATTCCTTCACTTTTCCTTTGATTCCAAAAGCCAAAGATTGGTCCAAGATATTGGTTGTAATATGGGGCAAGAAACCATTTGGGAAAGCTGGTGTATTTGCTCTACCATCAATTTGAGCAGGTCTTCTGTAGAACCCTGCAGACAAACCTTCTCTATAACTAATTCCTCCAAACGAATAAAATTCAGCATCCTCGCCAACAGGTATTGACAAGTTTCCAAAAAACTTTCCTTCTCGTAGCTTTGAGGTTCCTACTTTAAAACGATAGTCTGCTCTTGTTTGTCCTCTAGCGGCTAATTCGTCTTCATCAGCATCAAAATTTAACAAACTTCTCAAAGATTCTATATCAGCTTCTTGCGAAACGTCTAATGCAGCAATTTGGTCTTTTGTTCCTGAGTCTAAATAAGTAATGTCTGCTGCGGCATTTTGATAGTTTTCCAAAGTCATACTACCAACATTTCCACCATTAGCACTAAAAATTCTTTCAGCAGCGTGATAGCCTTTAAAAATATCTCCTGCAAAATCTTTGTTACGTAATGCAGGTTCTCTGGTAGCCATAGACCCTGTAAAATTGATATAACCTCCTTTTGTTCCTATTGGCAATCCGTAATTTACATCAAATTGTGTTTTCTGTCCATCAATCCCACCTTCAAATTGGTTTGCATTTTCACTGAAGTTTGCCCCACTTGTCATTGAAAAATCTAAAACTCCTGTTCCTTTTTTTAATACGACATTGACAACTCCAGCTATAGCATCTGAACCATATTGAGCCGCGGCTCCATCTCTTAATACTTCTATTCTTTCAATAGCAGCTGTTGGAATGGCATTCATGTCGGTTCCTACGCTACCCGCACCCACAGTTCCATTGGTATTAATAAGTGCACTGGTATGTCTTCTTTTTCCATTAATAAGTACTAAAACCTGGTCGGGTCCCAAACTTCTTAAAGAAGCCGGATCTAAATGATCTGTACCATCTGAAACCGTCTGAGTTTGTGATGTAAATGAAGGGGCTACATAATTTAAAATTTCATTAATAGAGGTCTGAGCGCCCTGACTTGTGAGGGTCTTCATATCAACCACGTCTACTGGGACTGGTGTATTAACGACGGTTCTATTGGTATTTCTGGAACCAATCAGTACTACTTCCTCCAATTCAAAACTTTGCTCCAAAGTAATGGTCAAGTGCCTATCAAAACTGGACGCTTTTCTGGTTACTGTGGCATACCCAATAAATGATACTTCTAGCCATGTAGGAACTTTATTTACCCTTAGCGTAAATTCCCCTAGATCATCAGAGACCACTCCATTATCGGTCCCTTTTTCAAGAACAGTCACATAGGATAGTGGATTTCCTTTTTTGTCAATGATTTTACCTTGGATAGATTGCCCCATACTGTAAAAACAACTCAAACTAGACATCAATAATAAGATGAAGTACTTTCTAAAACATAATTTTTCCATAACTTATAATTTTGTTACCTACAAGTTATTATTTAAATTGTCTAGAAGACTCTTTCCCTCTAATTTTACGTATTTTTTACGTGTTTTTACGGGTTATATTTGCTGGGCCTTAAGATAGTTAGAAGGAGCACAACCCGTAATTATTTTGAATTGTCTGTTGAAATTTGACAAATTGTTGAATCCGCTTTCAAAACAGATTTCAATGATTGAGTATTTATGGTCTAAGATTAATTTACAGGCATAATTTACGCGCAATTCATTTACATATTTAATGAAGTTTTTACCATGTGCTTTTTTAAAATATCTACTGAATGCTGAAGGATTCATACAAGCGACCTCAGCCACTTTTTCTAGTGAAATATCTGAATTAAAATAATTGTAAATGTACTCATAAACAACTTCTAATTTTTTTAGCTTATTGTCAGAAAATCCTTTTACAAAAGCTTCACTTGACATGACCTCAATTGATTCCCACTGGGCCAAATCGTTTAAAATATCTAACAACTGAATTAGCTTTTTCATTCCCGTGAGTGAAATCATAGATTGGATTTTCTCATGAATGGCCGAAGTATCCCCTTTAAAAACAACTCCTCTTCTAGCTTTTAAAAAAAGATTCTTTATCTCAGCTATTTCAGGTTGGTCTAAAAACACATCCCCCAAAAACTCCTCTTTAAAGTGAACGACGCTTGCAGTGGCTAGCAAATCATTTTCTGGTATAAAATATTCCTCACTATTCATCCATAAATGTGGAAGGTTTTTCCCCAAAAGCACTAAGTCTCCCTGAGCAAATTTACCGATATAATCGCCAGCAAACAATGTACCTGTACTTGAACAAGTATAATGCAATTCTAATTCTTTGTGAAAATGCCAAACCCTTAAAAAATGTTTTTCAGTATTGGTCGAAGCACTAAAACTTGTATGAGCTGGGGTTCTATTGAGATATTTTGGTTTCAATGCTATTGAATTAAATTAACAAATACACTTTAATAACTACAAAAGTAGCAAAAAAAGTATTGATTCTGAAATCACACACCGATAGTCCGTTTGCAAAATCTTTGCCGTTTAAATATTTATAGAAACTCTTAAATTAGATGAAAATTCAACAAACAGCACATATTTTGAGTATTACACTATCATACAAGACACTTTTTTAGCATCTTTGTGCCCTTAATTAACTATAAAATAGAATCATATGAAAGTTGCAGTAGTAGGAGCTACCGGAATGGTAGGTACGGTAATGTTGAAAGTATTAGCAGAAAGAAACTTTCCTGTAACAGAATTAATCCCTGTAGCATCGGAACGTTCAGCGGGTAAACAATTAGAATACAAGGGGGAAAAATACACTGTTGTCACATTAGAGGATGCTGTAAAAATGAATGCAGATGTCGCTTTATTTTCTGCAGGAGGTGATACTTCTTTGACTTGGGCTCCAAAATTTGCAGCTGCTGGGACTACCGTAGTAGACAACTCTTCGGCTTGGAGAATGGATCCAACAAAAAAACTAGTTGTACCAGAAATCAACGGTGACGTATTGACTGCGGAAGATAAAATCATAGCCAATCCAAACTGTTCAACCATCCAATTGGTCATGGCTTTGGCACCTTTACACGAAAGGTATAAAATGAGACGTCTCATTGTCTCAACCTATCAATCTGTTTCTGGAACTGGGGTGGCTGCTGTAAGACAATTAGAGAATGAACAAAATGGAATTACAGATGGAGAGATGGCTTATCAATATCCTATCAATCGTAATGCGATTCCTCACTGTGATATTTTCATGGAAAATGGATACACAAAAGAAGAGATGAAATTGGTAAAAGAACCTAAGAAAATTTTAGGAGATGACTCTTTTGCCATTACAGCAACTGCTGTTAGAATACCAACTGCTGGTGGACACTCAGAAGCAGTAAACGTTGAATTTCTCAATGACTTTGATTTGACCGAAGTAAGAGCTATTTTAGAAGCAACTCCTGGTATCATCGTTCAAGACGATTTGGCAAACAATATTTATCCAATGCCTGCATTGGCTCACGATAAAGACGAAGTGTTTGTTGGGCGTATTCGTAGAGATGAATCATTACCAAACACGCTAAACATGTGGGTTGTTGCCGATAACTTGCGTAAAGGGGCTGCAACAAACACAGTTCAAATCGCTGAATATTTAGTGGCTAAAGGATTATTAGGATAGTCTTTTACTCTATACGATATACAAACGCCATCACAAATTTCACTTTTTAATTGAAATTTGTGATGGCGTTTTTTAGTACTGATGAGCCTTATTCCCTCATCATTTCTTTGATTGTTTTGACCAATTGAATAGAAGCGTCTATTTCTGTTTTTCTAATCGCTACCGATTCTATATTAAAACCAATAGGCATATTTTTTTCTCTGGCAAAACCTATGAGATCCTTTGCTATGTATTCACAAATCCCTATGGAAGCATTTAAAATATCGGAAGATACTTTTAATTCATTTTCAAGCCACCGTTGGATGTCGATTCCTAACCATTTGGTGAACTCTAAAGTCTTTAGGGAACCAATAGGGGTTAGCGTAAAAATAATGGGTATCGGTTGAATTCCTTTCTCTTGAGTATAGAAATAATAATCCGACAATAAATCTTTAGCATTGTCTAAATTATATACGCACTGAGAGATAAAGAACGAACAACCGTTTGCTACTTTATTAGACAACCTAATATGCTCATCTCCTTTTGTAAAATGACGTTCTGGAATGGTTACCCCACCCATTTGAATACTTGTTGATGAATCTTTTTTGATGCGATAGGCTTCCTGCAAAGACAAGTTCACCTGTTGTTTTTTTGAAGGCACTCCTACAAACACTGTCAAATCGATCTTACTTTCATTTTCTTTCAACCAAGTCTTCAAAGTGTCTTCCGTAAATTTGTCAACACTCTTGTAAATAATTTTAGGCACTTTTAAATCCTGCAAGTAAGTATTAGCATATTCATCAGGTGCATAGGTAGAAAGGAAAGGGAACGGTCTTGGATTGTTATTTCTAGAAGATTCATCTTGGATGTCATACAACACCAGCCCATCAATATCTAATCCTTCTAAACGATCCATTTGGCGCTGGGCTATCGCAGTAATTTTTTCTTCATCAGTAGAAATTTTTGGAGGTGTCAATCCATAAAACAAATAGCCTCCCTCTCTATCTTCTATTTTCTTTCTTAATACTTTTGAATTCATTGTCTTTTTGGTGATCAGAGTTATACTTTGCTTCGCTTAATAAATGTTGTATGAGCCAATAGAACAACCATTTTCTTTAAAATTAATCGTTCCAAATCGGCTAAGCTTATGAAAGCATCATCGCTGCTCTTTGTAGTGCGGCGACCAAAACATCTATTTCTTCTTTGGTATTGTAAAAAGCAAAAGAAGCTCTAATCGTTCCAGGAAGATTAAAACGAGTCATAATAGGCTGTGTACAGTGATGTCCAGTCCTGACCGCAATACCCAATTTATCTACAATTGTTCCGATATCAAAAGGGTGTATGTCACCAATGTTAAAAGAAATAACACTCGCTTTGTTTTTAGCAGTTCCGTAAATTTTTAAGTTTGGAATTTTACTCAACTGTTCGGTTCCATATTTTAGCAACTCACGTTCGGCAGCTTCTATGTTTTCAATCCCTATTTTATTGACATAATCTACTGCAGTACCAAAGGCAATGACATCTGCAATATTAGGTGTTCCTGCTTCAAATTTATGTGGCAATTCTGCATACGTTGTTTTGTCAAAACCACAATCTTTAATCATTTCTCCTCCTCCGTGATAAGGAGGTAGGGCGTTTAAAATGGCTTCTTTTCCATACAAAAAACCAATACCGGTAGGACCAAACATTTTATGAGCAGAACAAGTATAAAAATCACAATCTAGTGCTTGAAAATCTACATTCATATGAGGAGTAGACTGTGCCCCATCTATCAATACCCAGGCACCATGTTGATGTGCTTTTCTGATGATTTCTTCCACTGGATTGATGGTACCCAAAGCGTTAGAAATATGATTTACAGCTACTATTTTTGTGTGCTCAGACAACAACTCGTCATAGACCTCCATCAACAACTCTCCCTTATCATTCATAGGAATGACTTTTAAGGTAGCGCCTGTTCTTTCACAGAGCATTTGCCAAGGCACAATATTGGAATGATGTTCTAAAGCAGAGATGATGATTTCATCTGTGCTTTTGATTGATGAAGTTAAGGTACTTGCCACTAAATTAACCGCTTCTGTCGTTCCACGAGTAAAAATAATTTCGTGTTCATGCGCAGGGTTAAAATGTGCTTTTAACTTTTTTCTTGTCGCTTCAAAGGCATCAGTGGCGACCTGACTTAAAGTATGTACTCCTCTGTGAACATTTGAATTAATAGTCGCATAATAATTTGAAATGGCATCTATCACCTCTTTTGGCTTTTGACTTGTTGCTGCGTTGTCAAAATACACCAAAGGCTTTCCATTTACTGTTTGTTGTAAGATGGGAAAATCTGATCTTACCTTTTCTATATTAATCATCGATTCTTATCTTTGAGACAAAGGTACTCCTTTCGCACTGAAATCTAAAAAGCTAAGGTCTCTTCTTTTGATTTTTG
>NZ_JBDNAI010000084.1:0-5171 GCF_039768515.1 Wenyingzhuangia sp. | reverse complement strand
AGGTGAATTCTGGAAACCAAAATAGTAAGGGTTACACAAATGATGCTTTTGTGTTGTATGAAGATAGAAGGGATGAAGATAGAATTCAAATCAATTCAAATTTGAGTCGAAAAATTAATGATGATTGGCAGTTCAATACGAGTTTAGAATACAGAAATACATCTTCAAATAATTATGCAAAAGTGTTGGATTTGTTGGGGGGATTCGGTTATTTGGACGTGGCAAGTTTTACAGGAGCGCAAAGCGACTTAAATCATCCAAATCGAATAGTCAAAGAGGGAGATAAGTTTAAGTACAATTATTGTGTTAAAAGTACGAATGTCATGGGTTTTACTCAAACGACTTGGAGAACTAAAGAAATTGAAATGTCTGGGGCTTTAGGGTTTTCTTATAGTTGTCATCAAAGAGAAGGAATGTTTGATTACGAAAACCATATGGATGCTATTGGCAAAAGTGAGCAGGTCTCTTTGTTAGCATATCAATTAAAATCTCAGGTATTATATAAACTTTCCGGTAGGAATTTAGTCCACCTCAAAGCAGCTTACATACAAAAATCGCCTGGTATTAAGCAGGTTTTTCCTAATGCGAGGGTAAGCAACACAACATTACAAAATTTAGATCCAGAAAACTTATCAAGTTATGCTTTGAGTTATATATATAGGGGATTAGGTTATAGTGTAAAACTATCGGGTTATAAAAGTTTACAGTCCAACGTTATAGAAACAGGGTTTTACTTTGCAGAAGGTTTTGGGACTGATGCAGATGATGACCCAAGTACAGGTGATTTGTTGGATGAAAATAGTTTGTTTGTTCAGCAGGTTTTAAATAATGTGAAAAAAGAGTACCAAGGGATAGAGTTAGGGAGTTCTTACGACTTGTCTTCAACAATAAAATTAACGGGGGTGATAGGCTTGGGAAAATATGTATACAAGAATCATCCAAATTTACTATTATATGTAGAGGAAGATGCTACTGCTTTAGATTTAGGATTTAAAAATGGAGTTAAAGATTTAGGGGAAGTGAGGATTAAAAATAAGCATCTTTCTACAGGACCACAACAAGCGATTTCTCTCAAATTAGCTTATCATGACCCAAGTTATTGGCGTATAAGTGCAAGTATCAATCAATTTAGAAGTAATTATATAGCCATAGCTCCTATTCGTTACAGTTCTAATTTTACCAATGAGATCAATGGTGTTCAGATTTCAAATTTAGACCCTGACTTGGTCGCTACATTTAGAAAGCAAGAACAGCTAGATAATTTTACTTTGATAAACTTATCTGGAGGAAAATCATGGCGCTTACAAAAGGGCTATGTGAGTGTTTATTGGAATGTCCAGAATCTATTGGGAGTAAACTATAGAACAGGGGGGTTTTCAAGTAGTAGGGCCGCTAATTATAGTGAGCAATTAAAGGATCATAAAAGAGAAATCCCCTTGTTTGGCAACCGTTATTTTGTGGGTAATGGAAGAACATTCTTTACAGGAATATATTATTCATTTTAAAAAGAGAAGCGATGAAAAAGTATAGTTTTATTTTGTTTTTATTGTTGGCTTGTATTGAAGATGACAATCATAAAGCAATAGATACTACTTTAGTGTCTCCAAACCTTTCAGAAAAAACAGAAATCACATTTCAGCAGCTATATAATTTACACGGAAATACAATTGGAAAGGATACTATAATCACAGGTTATGTAATTTCATCAGATGCTAAAGGAAATTATTATAAAGAAATTGTTGTACAAAATACTCTTGGGACCTCAGATGAGTCTGAGCAAAATCCAAGAATGGGGCTCAAGGTCAGGGTAGGAATTATCAATTCATACACAAAATATATATTAGGTAGAAAAGTAGCCATTCACTTAGAAGGTTTAAAAAGAACGACAAGTAAAAATATGTTGTCAATAGGGAGGCCAACTGGAACCTATATAGGAGATATTTTAGAGTTTGATTTGGATCATTTTGTTTTGAAATTTAATGAAATAGGAAAACTTGTTCCTAAAACAGTAGCCTTGTCGAAAATCGATAAAAATGATTTGAATACCCTAATAAAAGTAGAACAATTACATTTGAAGTCCTCAGAATTAGGAATGACTTTTTCGGGAATGTCCACAGATGAGTATGATGGAAAAAGAACTCTAGAGTACTGTCAGGGTTTTAGAAAGGATACAATTGTGATGGAGACTAGTAATTTTGCAGATTTTGCTGACAAGACACTACCAAATACACAGCTTAATGTCACAGGTATATATCAAATAAATTTTGACAATCAGCCTGTTTTGGTTTTAAATGCATTAGAAGACATAGAAGAGTTAGGTGATTATATTGATTGTGAAGTGAAGCTTCCCAATATATTAATTACAGAAGTTGCCGATCCAGAAAATGCCTCTTTTTCTAGATATGTCGAGTTGTACAACGCTGAAGATATTGAATTGGATTTAAACGGTTGGAATCTAAGTCGATTTGTAAATGGCGGGACAGAACAAAAGATTTCTTTAGCTGAAGTCATAATCCCTTCCAAAGGGTTTGCGCTTATTGCCAACGAAGAAGCCAGTACCGCAAATAATTTTAATTTTCACGATTCTTTTGATTTTTCACCAGATGTATTTAGCAGCTGGTTAGATGGTAATGGAGATGACGCTTATAGCTTAACCAATGAGGCTGGCGTAGTTGTCGATGTTTATGGGCGTAGTACTGAAGATGGAACGGGTTCAGTTTGGGAATATGAAGATGGTAGAGCTTATAGAAATATAAATATCAAAAAGCCAAGTTCAGTTTTCAGATTAGAGGAATGGTCTGTCATAAAAGGGAAACAAAATGTTCCAGAGGATTTTAGTCCTGGAGAAAGGAAAGACAGTGAAGTTTCATTTGTTTCCCCTGCTGTTAAGATTGAAACGGCACCCATATTAATTACTGAAGTAGCGGACCCTCAGCAAAGTACAGGCGCTAGATTTGTAGAATTGTATAACCCTACAGCAAGTAAAGTTAGTTTTGCCCAATGGACCCTAGTTCGATATAATTATACTTCTGCGAAAAACACAAAAGACTTGGCTGCATTGCCAATTTTTCTAGATGAAATTATTATACCAGCCTTCGGTTTTCTGATTGTGGCTAGAGATGAAATGGTGTTTTATGATTATTTTGGAGTGCGCGCAGAGGTCATCTCGTTTGGTTTGGATGGCAATGGTGATGATGCGTATGAATTGATTGATCCTTATGGTGTTGTTATCGATGTTTATGGAGATCCAACTCAAGATGGTTCTCATAGTGCTTGGGAGTATAAAGATGGTTTTTCCAAGAGAAAACTAAGTATAATAAAACCCAATAAGATTTTTGATGTTTTAGGATGGGAAGTACAACAGTTTCAAATAGAATCGAAGAATTTTAGTCCTAAGATCAGATGAGTTTTCCTATTTTTACAAAAACATAGAACATGGCACAGACATTCTCGAATAGCATGGAATTAGGAAAAAAAGCACCGGATTTTAATTTAATAGATGTGGTTTCTGGCAATCAAATCAGTTTAAATGAAGCTAAAGGAGACAAAGGACTTGTCGTTTTGTTTATCTGCAATCATTGTCCTTTCGTTATTCATGTAAATGCTTTGTTGGTCCGATTGGCTAATGAGTACAAAGTAAAAGGGATTAATTTTGTGGCTATTAGTAGTAATGATGTTGATGAATATCCTCAGGATGGACCCGAATTCATGAAAAAAGTGGCTTTGGAAAATCAATATCCTTTTCCCTATTTATACGATGAATATCAAGAAGTTGCCAAAGCTTATGATGCTACTTGTACACCGGATGTCTTTGTTTTTGACAAAAATTTAACTTCCTTTTATCATGGACAATTAGATAAGTCTAGACCCGGTAATGGAATACCTTCAACAGGAGACGAGATCAAAAAAGTTTTAGATACCTTGCTGATCGATAAAGTTTATTTAGAAAGTATTTCACCGAGTATGGGTTGTGGTATCAAATGGAAATCATAAAAAAGGGTACGTTTTTTTGATTCCTTTACTCCGGTGGAGTACCAGGTCCTACAGAAGCCTCTTTAAACCAAATTTCTGAATAACATCCATTGTTGTATTGTTTGGAAATATCTCCATTGTAAGACTCTGATCCTGTGTACCAAACAATGTTTTCTTCTGGATTTTTCCCATTGGCTTGGTTGTAGGCTCCCTGCTTGAAGTATTGAATTTCACCAGCATAAGCATTCTCGCGTTCGAGACCATCTCGACCAATAGCAGCATACAACGTTTTTATTTGTTGAGGTAGTTCTTCAGAAAATTCTGATTGGATTAAGTTTTTTTGATATTTCACTGTTTTGTGATTTTTACAGGTAAATGTGAGATGCATAATCCCTTTATAGACGTTTATCTCATAGCTAAATTCTTCACCAAGTTCAATACCATCTTTAGGTTCCTCAGGATAGCTATTGGGTGTTGGTCCAACTACTGACATATCATATCCCCAAACTGCAGTAGAGTAATCCCATCTTTTCGAGTTGTCACCTTTGGTATTGATTTCGTAATTCCAGAAAACAGATCCTTTGGTATGTCCGGGAAATTTTTTGTAAAAAATTTTGAGAGGTTCATTTTCATGTCCCTCATGGCTATGAATTTGCCCAATAACAACAGAGTATGAGGCCGCAACTCTGGCATCACCAGAAGTAGAAACATGCATGGCTTTTAGAGTACCAGTTAATTTTCCGCCAACTTCAGGAATCCAATGTTTTTTTTGGCCCAATTCTGTTCGTGTATTTTTTGAGGTACGTGAGGTGATACCAGCGTTTGGTGTTTTGTAGACTACCCAGTTTGTTTCTTTTTTACTTTCAACATAAAAAAAACCCTGTTTTTCATAGTTGTTCAATTCTTTTGTATTGGTTCCATCACCTAAAAGAATGTTCCATTGATCCATAAAAGGTATAATGTCACTGGGGTAATGCTTGATTACTTTTGATTCAGTTCTGTTTTTTTTTGCAACATTAGAGCAGTTGGTGAGAAAAACTAAAATACTAACATATAAAAATATTTTCATGCTGATTTGATTATTTCATAGAGCGTAAATATAAGTTTTATTTCTATAATCAGAAATTCCCTTCTCATAATGGAGAAGGGAATTTTATATGGTATTGATATTCTTAATTCAGATATATTAAAGTAAATTT
>NZ_JBDNAI010000083.1:0-26416 GCF_039768515.1 Wenyingzhuangia sp. | reverse complement strand
TAGATACGTATACACCAAAAAAATATTTAATTGAAAATGATACCAAGCACACCCCATATGCGGCAACATCATGATGTAGTTTTTTAAAAAGGAGTGTGTTTGGTGTCATTTTCAAGTAAATGTTTTCTTGGTGACCACTGATAAGAATATTTACTTGTGAAAAAGCTATTAGAAGATAGCGTACGAAAACTATTTAATGAGATAATTCTTGAACATCATAATTTAGACAAGTTATTTAAAACAAGTTTAGTTTCGATAACAGACAAACGACTTGAAAAAACTCAAAGAGATGCTTATTTTAAGCAAGAATATGAAAATGGATTTAATAATTGATTTAGATAGATTAATCAAACTACTATACTGACAATTTTATTGACGATGTGAGTTTATAGTATTTAAGAAGCACTTTTAACAACTCTTTTACAGCGTAAACAAACCAGTGATTCTCTTAAAACACAGATTTTCATTGAGTTTAGAACAAAAAAAAAGAGTAACCATTTCTGATTACTCCTTTGTAGCGGGAATTGGACTCGAACCAATGACCTTCGGGTTATGAGCCCGACGAGCTACCTACTGCTCTATCCCGCGATTTGAGTGGTAAAGATACAAGAATCTAATATTCTTCACAACAGTTTTTTATTAAATACACAAAACATACGTCTTAAAAAGCAATCGCTTAGCCACCTCTTAGTGGTTTGCGAACCCTTCTACTTGGCAGAAATAGAATACGTCAAGCCCTTTTAAATCAAACCTCAGAGCCGTCCGTTAAAAGCACCAAGAAACACTCCATAATTCTTCATGACCACATCCTCATTCTTAATAATGGTTTGTGTAACTTTGCCTATCAATTCATATCAAATGACACACAAAGCAGGTTTTGTAAATATTATCGGTAATCCAAATGTTGGAAAGTCGACGTTAATGAATGCCTTTGTCGGTGAAAAGTTATCGATCATCACTTCCAAAGCTCAAACCACCAGACATCGTATTTTAGGGATTGTCAATGGAGAAGATTACCAAATCATGTTTTCTGACACCCCAGGAATCATTAAGCCTGCATACGAAATGCAATCTTCTATGATGGATTTTGTTAAGTCTGCATTTGAAGATGCTGATGTTTTGATTTATATGGTTGAAATTGGAGAGAAGGAATTGAAAGATGAAGCCTTTTTTAATAAAATAAAGCATGCAAAAGTACCCGTTATGCTTTTAATCAATAAAATAGACACTTCCAATCAAGAAGAAATTGAAGAAAAACTAGCCTACTGGGAAGAAAAAGTACCGAATGCCAATGTATATCTAATCTCAGCACTAGAAAACTTTAACATCGAACCTGTATTCGAGAAAATAAAAGAATTACTTCCTGCATCGCCTGCCTTTTACCCCAAAGATCAATTAACAGATAAACCCGAACGCTTTTTTGTCAATGAAGCGATACGAGAAAAAATATTGTTGAACTACAAGAAAGAAATTCCTTATGCTGTCGAAATTGAAACGGAAGAGTTTTTTGAAGAACAGAACATCATCAAAATTCGCTCCATCATTATGGTAGAGCGTGAAACCCAAAAGGGAATTATCATTGGACATAAAGGAGCAGCGCTAAAAAAAGTAGGAATGCAAGCCAGAAAAGATTTAGAAACCTTTTTCGACAAAAAAGTGTTTTTAGACTTGTATGTAAAAGTGAATAAAAATTGGCGTTCTAACGACCGACAGTTAAAGCGTTTTGGTTATAAAGACTAAAAAATATGATCAATAATCTCTGTAATGATTAAATAAATCTGCTTTTACCCCAAACACAAACCACCGTGTGTTTTCCGTGTTAAAAGTATAACCTATCGACTCTGGTTTGATTCCAATTCTAGTTATTGGAAGTTCTGACGTAAAATTACGCATCAAGACCCCAGTAAACAACTTGAAACCGGTTGATGGATTGACCAAATAACTCAACTCCGTATCAATATTTAAAATTACAGCTTGATTTCCCTGTAAAAATCTTTGATCGTAATCAGCATTTCTATCCGAAGCAGAAATCAATATGTTTCCACCGTAGGAAGTGAGGTCACCATCTATATCAAATCCTTTGGTACCGTATACCAATTTACCCTGTGCAGCCCAACGCTTTTTTCGATACCTCGCTATCAAAACTGTTTCCCAGAAATTTCCGCCCCACAAATGCGCCAAAGATTGCCCAAAATTGGAATAATGGTGTTGCTCTTCATGGGCATAAGTAAAAGGAGTTACTTTGTTAAACTCTGCTTGTAACTGAAGTCCTTTTACATGAAAAGCATCGAAAGATTTCACCCCTATTTGAATAGCGTGCTTGTTGGCCCAATATCCATTTTGATTGTTAAAAAATTCAGAAATCTTAAAATCATCTAACAAAAATTGTCCATAAAAAATATTATTTTCTCCAAAACGATATTTTGCATCAACACCAACAACTCCATTTCCTGAATCTTCTCCATTGGCAAATTCTAAATTTTTATAGAATATAATTGGATTAAAATATTCTGCGGGAAAAGCTCCAGACCCCCCTGAGTTATCAACAATTAGGCCTTCAAACAGCCCTAGGTTAAATTTTGAAGTTACGTTCCAACTCAAATGATGAAAAGTACCATACTTTCTTTTATGACCATAATTTAACCCCTGCTGGACATCATCAACAGAATAATTAAAATCTTTCATCCACATATACAAATTGGTGTACTGAACCTTACCCATAGTTGTGGTGACTTTCAAATAGGTGTTAGGAGCAGAAACGTCTGATAAAAACAAAGAACGATATCCATCTCCTATAAAGTTTTGACCGTGTCCAAATTGGAGGTTTATCAATTTATTAGGGCTATAAGACAAATACCCTGTAGAAATACCGTAATCATGCCCCTTGTTTTGAAACAACTTTGATTTCCCTCTTCCAGGAATCAAACCATATGCGTCCTCAGGTTGATTGATTTTGACGTATTCGTTGATGAACTGAGTGAAAAAAGATTGACTTTCAAAAACAGAAGCACTGTAAGAGAGTTGAGAGCCTATCTGCCCTTCCATTTTTAAAATTCTAGTATTGTTAGACGTCGTCCCTACTTCTGTATTGTCAATTCCTCCATCTACATCCAAAAGAACATCCAAATGAAACCAATAATCCGTTCCACTGATGGCAACTAGATGTTCATTCCACAACTTTCTACCCCACCAAGAGGTTTTGTCTTTTAACAAAGGGGCTTTGTAATTCTGTATCCCTACAGCATTACGATACAAATAAGGTTTTAGACTAGTGTGTGTATTTTCTGCTTGATACATACCTTGCTCAAATACACTATAGCTTGCATGGTTGAAGGGCATTCGCAATTGGCTTTTGTGCTCGGGGAACAACCCATCTATCTCTTGAGCATTCAATATACTTGCCATAAGCAACAACCCATAAACTACAATTTTATTCATGATATTCGGGTCACCATTTCTTGATCTAATTTGTAAGTCTGTAAACTTTCAGAACAACTTGCCATACCTTGGTCATCAAAACACAAACGATGTCCGTACTCACTAACCCAACCTATTTGCTTTGATGGATTACCAACGACCAGGGCATAAGGTTTAATTTCCCTTGTAACCACTGCTCCGGCTCCAACCATTGCGTAAGCCCCAATGGTGATTCCACATAAAATAGTTGCGTTAGCTCCTATACTCGCTCCTTTTTTTACAGAAGTTATTTTGTATTCTGACTTTCTAACAATGGCGCTCCTTGGATTGATAATATTTGTAAAAACCATTGAAGGACCTAAAAAAACGTCATCCTCACAGGATACTCCAGTATAGATAGAAACATTGTTTTGTACTTTCACGTTACTTCCTAACCTCACGCTGGGAGACACAACGACGTTCTGTCCTAGGTTACATCTTTCTCCAATTGTTGAATCACGCATAACGTGACTAAAATGCCATATTTTAGTTCCTTTCCCTATGTTTGCGCCTTGGTCTATGACAGCCGTTTCGTGAGCAAAAAATTCTTGTGACATATCTTTGAGTTTAAATCTTCTCCCCTAATGCTCAGTCAACATGTATAGGGTAGCCTTTAAATTTTATTCTAATGTACAATCTTTTAGATTAACTTTTCTTTCCATGAGTGCCATTTGTATTTCTTTGCTAGCACGATCAACAAAACAGGATATAAAATTGCCATAGCCAACAATTCCATCATCAAACTTGGTTTGGAATAATCTTTAAACAAAGCAGCGGTCTGGAAAGCAGTCCAATCAGTGGTAACCAACAGGGCTGTTATCAGATTGTTTGCAGCGTGAAACCCCAAAGACAATTCCATTCCCTCATCCATCAGAGTGATGACACCCAGTAGAAAACCAGTTCCAACATAAAAAATCATAACCAAAGGACCCAGTTGTCCAACTTCAGGGTTTGCATAGTGTAGCCCACCAAAACAAATAGAAGTAATCACTAGTGGTAACCATTTTGTTTTGGTACTTAACGCTAAAGACTGCATCAAATATCCCCTAAAAACATATTCTTCCAAACTAGTTTGGATAGGAATCAACAGGATTGAAAGAACAAACAAAAGTGAAAATTCTTTTGCATTAAAATTCCACTTTATGTTTTCTGGACTGATCAAATAACCCATCGCAAAAAAAAGAACAATCATAGCTCCCCAAAACAAAAAAGAAAAAAACATACGCTTGACATCAATCCTTTCTCTGCTTGTGGTTAAGCTTAACCATGATTGCTTGTTGATTTTTTTCAGAACAAGAGATAAAGTAAGCATCCCTCCCACAAAAGGCAACATCATATAAAACAGTGATAAGTTACTATTCATCAAAGTGTACAAGTAATTCAAATCTTCTATTCTCAAAGCATCTGCTTCGCCACTTGCCACTTTATTCGAAATCACAACATTATAGGGTAAAGAAAAAAGCAAAACCCCTAAAACAATTAAAACAAAACCCAATACATAACGCCATAGGTTGGTATTGCCTTTGTAAGCCTGTGCTAAATATTTATTTTCCATCGTAAATTGGTATTGTACTGAATATGCCCATTGATGACTTCCAAGGGACTCTCTATATTGTTTGTAAATAGACTACCTGTTCCTAAGCCCTGTGGCATATCCACACCTAAAGTATAGGTATATTGACTAATCGCGTTCAGACCAATATTGCTTTCTAAGGCAGAAGTAACCCAATATTTAATTTTTAATCTTTCCGCAATTTCAATCCACTCATTGGTTCCTTGAAATCCACCAATCAAACTTGGCTTTAAAATGATATACTGGGGATTGATCCTTCTCAACAAAGCTTCTTTTTGTTCGTACTTAAAAACACCTATCAATTCTTCATCTAGAGCAATTGGAACTGGTGTTTTATCACACAATTGGGTCATCTCCGAAAGTTGTCCTTGCTTGATGGGTTGTTCTATTGAATGTATGCCCAACATAGCCAAACGCTCTAATTTTCGCAACGCATTTTCACTTTTAAAAGCTCCATTTGCGTCAACTCTTAAAGTAATTTCTTGTCTAGTATATCTACTCCTAATCGCGCCTAATAACTTTATTTCAGCATCAAAATCTATAGCTCCAATCTTCATTTTAATGGTTGAAAAACCAGCTTCTAGCTTCTCTTCTATTTGTTTGCTCATAAAAGTTTCGCTACCCATCCATATCAATCCATTGATTGGAATTAGAGCTTCACCACGACTAAACTTGGAAGGAAACAAATCAAACCCATTTTCACTCTCCAGTGATAAAAATGCCTGTTCTAAACCAAATTGAATAGAAGGGAATTCTAAGAACTCCAGCAATAACGCCTCTAAACCTAGATGGATATGATCACAAGCCCATTTTAAATTTACCTCATAATCTGGTCGATCATCTACACTCAACCCTCTAAACAATCCAGTTTCACCATACCCTATTTTACCCTCTTTCTCTATGATTATAAAATAAGTCTCTTTGATCTTTAAAACTCCTCTGGAAGTTCCAGAAGGTTGTTTGAAGTGAAGGTCATATTTTTTAAAACTTGCTTTCATGTACTAAAATCGAATGGGACAAGAACAATCTTATCTGGTTAATTCTTAAAACATTAAATAATCAAACCCAACCCAAATAGAAGGGAAAACAAAAAAGTACTTAATGCTACTTTTTTTAACTCTGGATCTAAAAGAACAGCTTCCTGATTCTGATAAACAACTACCATGTTTTTTACCAAAGGAACAAAGGCAATAACACACATAAATTGAAAAGAAGAAACAGCGTGTAAACCAAGATAAACAAATGCAGAAGACATTCCCCCTAATATCAGAAGATAATGATATATTTTCACTTTAGACGCTCCCAATTTTACAGCTAATGTATTTTTATTTGACTGAAGATCAGATATACGATCTCTCATATTGTTTAAATTCAAAACGGAAACACTAAAAAATCCAATCGTGGCCGCAGGCAAAAGAGACAACGCGTCAACCTGCTGAACATATAGAAATTCACAACCTAGAACCCCCAACAAACCAAAAAACAAAAACACAAAAACATCCCCAAACCCGGAGTATCCGTATGCATTTTTTCCCATGGTATATTTTATAGCTGCAACAATTGAACCCAAACCTAACCCCAAAAACACAATTGAAAACACAAAGCTCTCTTTACCAAAAGAAATATAAATTAGTGTGATCGCAAGTAGTACAGTGATTGCAACAACCAGATAAATCCCTTTCAACATTTGTTTTGGAGTTATCACTCCACTTTGCAAAGCCCTTTGTGGACCTACTCTTCCGTTGTTATCTGTACCCTTAACTCCATCACCGTAGTCGTTGGCAAAATTTGACAAGACCTGAAACCCAATTGTAGTCAACAAGGCAAACACGCAAATATCCCAACGAAATAGCTGCTTTGATGCTGCTAAAAAACTTCCTACTATAATACCCGAAAGAGACAATGGTAATGTTCTTAACCTAGCAGCCTGTATCCAATGTTTCATGTTTTGTGTATAAAAATGACTCCCCAATATCACAAAATAAGATATTGCGCTATCAACTATTTTTTGTGTTAAAGTCCTAATGAATCTGCCAACAACTCTGCAACATCCTTAACCACTACCTCATCTTCTTTTTTGTGAAGTTTCACACCGTCTGTCAACATGGTATTACAAAAAGGACATCCTGTAGCAATCACATTCGCTTTGGTGTTAAGTGCATCCTTGGTTCGTAAATCATTGATTTCCATGCTACCCTTCTCTGAATCTTTAAACATTTGAGCACCACCAGCGCCACAGCACAATGAATTGCTTTTTGACCTTTTCATCTCAACCAACTCAGAACCACCAATAGCCTTTAATAATGTTCTTGGTGCATCATACTCTTTGTTTGCTCTTCCTAAGTAACAAGGATCGTGAAAAGTGATGGTGTCATTTTCTAGATTGGAATCGGATAAATCTAACTTTCCTTGTTGGACCAACTCCTGAATAAATTGAGTGTGATGAAGAACTTCATAATTTCCGCCCAACTCAGGGTATTCATTCTTTAAAGTATTGTAAGAATGAGGACAAGCCGTCACAATTTTTTTAACATTATAAGCATTTAAAACTTCAATATTGGTCATGGCTTGCATTTGAAATAAGAACTCGTTTCCTGCTCTTTTTGCCACATCTCCACTAGAGCTTTCTTCTGTTCCTAAAACAGCAAAATCTACATTTGCCCTATTTAATAGCTTAACAAATGCCCTTGTTATTTTTTTTGCCCTATCATCAAAACTCCCTGCTGAACCTACCCAAAATAAAATATCTGGTTCTATCTCTTTTGCAAACAAATCTGCTATTACCGGTACTTTTATCATAATCATGAATGATTTAAAACCTTAAAAAATGAATTTCTAATGCTTTGTTTTATTACGCTTCATCAACCCAATTCAACCTATCCATTTGGTTATATTGCCATGGAGCACCATTGTTTTCTATATTCTGCATCATCGCATTTAATTCTTGAGGAGCTGCTGATTCTTCCATCACCAAGTATTGCCTCATTTCCATAATAATAGATAATGGGTCAATATTAACAGGACATTCTTCCACACAAGCATTACAACTGGTACAAGCCCATATTTCTTCTTGAGTGACGTAACCCTCACCCAATAGCGGTTTCCCATCGTCCTTAAAAGCACCCTTGTTTGCATCTATATTTCGCCCAACTTCTTCTAGCCTGTCACGAGTTTTCATCATGATTGCTCTTGGAGACAATTCTTTACCAGTTAGGTTCGCAGGACAAACAGAGGTACAACGACCACACTCAGTACAAGTATAGGCATTCATCAATTGTACCCAATTCAAATCTGTAACATCACTGGCTCCAAATTTTTCTGGTTCGGTTTCCTCGCTAGAGGTAGCATAAGGATCTGCGTTAGGATCCATCATCAACTGAACCTCTTTTGTAACTGTTTTGTTGTTTGCAAACTGACCTTGTGGTTTTAAATTTGCATAAAAGGTATTGGGGAACGCCAATAATATATGTAGATGTTTTGAATAATAGAGGTAATTTAAAAAAGCTAAAATCCCAATAATATGAAGCCACCATGCTGACCTTTCTATAAGATGCATTGCGCCCAAAGAAGTATCCTGAAAAAACGGAAACAAAAATTGACTGATCACATTTCCTATTCCAGACTGTTGCAGATTTACATCTGTTGCATTCATTAGCAAAAACAAGGACATCAATACCAACTCGAAATACAAAATATTATTCGCATCATTTTTTGGCCATGAGGTCATTTCTTTACCAAAAAAACGTTTGATTTTTAATACGTTCCTTCTACACCAAAACACCGTAATCGAAACAAAGACAAGCAGTGCTAAAATTTCAAAAGTCCCAATCAGAAAGCCATAAGCACCATCTCCTATATAAGGCAAAAACAGTCTATGTGTCCCAAGTATTCCGTCTAAAATAATCTCTAAAACCTCTATATTAATTACAATAAAACCTATGTAAACAATAACATGTAAGAAACCAGAAAGTGGTCTTCTTACCATTTTAGATTGCCCCAAAGCTATACGAATCATATTTGCCCATCTTTCTGACTTGCGATCAGATCTATCGATTGATTTTCCAAGTCTTATATTTCGGAATAATCTTTTCACATTTTTTGTAAAAAAATAAATCCCCAATCCCAATATGATGGTAAAAATGATATTTGGAATGAACTGCATACGGTTTAGTTTTCTTTAGTTTTCTTGTACTTCTTTTCTTTTTTTCCAAACAAGGAAAAATGAACAAATCTTTTTGGATGCTCTTTCATGTCTCTCAACAGCTCTTCCAACTCTTTACTAGCCGCCTCAAGATTATTATACAAATCTTCGTCTTTAGCCAATTTACCTAGAGATCCTTCTCCAGTAGCTATGCCACTTGTAATCCCCTCTAAGTTGGCCACTGTTTTGTTTATCTTCTGTGATATAGACAATATTTTAACTTTGGCTAAGGAATCAGAGACTGCTTTTAAGTTGTAGCTAGTAGCCTCAACACTAGATAGTGTTTTGTTTAACTTATCATCATTATTCTTGACCAAAACATCTATGCTTTGAGAAGTTGACACGACCGATGAAAGGACTGTGTTTATTTTTTTTATGCTTGATTGAAGTTCGGTTATTGTCTCTTCATCCAACAAGTCACTCATGCGTTTCGCGACAATCTCTATGCTACTGATGGCACTTTCCATTTTGACTTGTAAAGGATCTAATTTGGAAAATAAATCAACACCTACTTCACCTTTTAGATAATCTCCTGGGGTCGCTTTATCTCCTTGGTAAGATGGAACAATAACTAGAGACTTTCCTCCCATAATTCCATCACTAGCAATTTTGACTATTGAATTTTTTGAAAAATAAACTTGCTTCTCTACTGTAAACTCAACAATCAATTCCCCTCGGTGTTTTGGATCTTCATTAAAATAGATATCCAAAACCTTTCCTACTGAAAAACCGTTGATGCTTACTTGACTAGACTTCTGTAATCCACTAATATTACTATAGGTAACATAGTAGCTGTTCAAAGTACTGCTCAATACGTTTCTTCCTTTTAAGAAACCAAACCCCCAATAAAATAGGGCCAATACAATTAATGACGCAAAACCTACTTTTAATTCCCTGTAATTTCTTTTCATACAACGAAAATACGAATTATTTAATTTGTTTGAGTTTAAACGCTTCTTTTAACGAAATTCTTTTGTTATTTAGAAAAGCTACAATCAATGCTGATCTATAATTCTTAGACTTTGCCGTCTCCAAATATTTTAACACTCGACCATAACTATTTGTTCTACCCAAATAATATTTATAATACTTTCCTACCTTCACAATTTCTACTCCTTTTAGTCCTTTGAAATTAGAAGGCTTAGTGCTCACTTTGTTGGTGGATGAAGCGATCTGAACTTTAAAATACACATCGTCCACAGTAAGTCTCTCTGATTTTTTTGAAAAAACATCTTGTTTTATCTCTTTGTTAATACCGACAATAAAAGCAGAATTATACCCTTTTGACTTTACTAAAACCAGCGCATTATTGGCCTGTTGCTCGGTATCATAATCTCCTAAAAAGTATTTATAGAGACCTCCAACTCCTTCTCTTTTTATTTTTTTTAGGCCCTTAAAATTGTAGGAGGAAGTACTAATTCTATTTTTACTTGCTGCAACTTGAACTCTATACAGTTTATTTTTTGAGGAACTTCTTACAAAACTATTGGTTGCCGTACTGATTGTATTACCCTCGTAAAAATCGTCTTCTGCAACATTTATTTTTTGAATTTTATAATATTCTAAAATGGCTTTACATATAGACTGAGCAACTTGATTTTGACCCACAGACGAACTCAAGTACTTCCCTTCAGTCTTGTTCGATAAAAAACCTGTTTCAACCAATACACTTGGCATATAACTTTGATATAATACAACAAATGCTCCTTGTTTCACTCCTCTATTACTCCTCTTTAAAGAAGTTTCAAAATCTGACTGTATCAAGTTTGCTAGCAGTAAACTTTGATCCAGATTTTCCTCTTGCTCTAATGAAAGTCCTATGATAGAGGTCGGATTACTTGGATTAAACCCCTGGTAACGTTCTTTATAGTTGTCTTCCATTAATATCACTTCATTTTCCGCTTTAGCAACCCTAAAATTTCTATCATTTCCTTTTAAAGAGAGCACATAGGTCTCTGTCCCAAAAGGTTTCGTCGAGCCGTTAGCATTACAATGAACAGACACAAACAAGTCTGCATCGGCCTCGTTTGCAATATTTCCTCTTTTCCACAAGTCAACCAAAACGTCTGTTTTTCTGGTGTAAATAACTTTCACTCCTTGTTGTTTCTCAAGCAGCCTTCCCGTTTTTAAAACAATACTTAAAGCGACATCTTTTTCAAAATGAGTTCCGTGTTTACCACCACAACCAACATCTTTACCTCCATGACCAGCATCGAGTACTACTGTAAACCTTTGGTTTTTCTGAGCATAAGTATTCGTGAAATTAATGGTAAAAAAAAGAAGGATGCATATAGCTCTCTTTATTTTATAAAACTTCTGAGATTTAAATGTTGGAATCAATTTCATCAATAAAATTTAATTATTTTTGGACTTTTGATTGTGCATGCATATGCACAAGCATCATCTCACAAAAATAGAACATAAAGCATTGCAAACAAACAGACTCTATATTCTTTTATTCGTTTTATTAACAGCGTTTAGTGTTCTTACCTCTGAAGCTCAAAATAAAATGAAGGAAAACGTTGAAATGCCTCAAGAAATTGATTCTATCATTCAGCAAGATGTCGCCTCTAAACTTGTAAATGACAGTATTGTTTTTACTCAAAACGATAGTCTCCAATTGCAGAAAAAAGATAGCATTATCGCTCCAAAAAAGAAAGGAGCTATTGAATACATTATCGAACATACTGCTGAGGATTATATTGTAGAAGATTTACCCAATAAGAAAGTCGACCTTTATGGAAAAGCTCATGTTGTTTATGGAGAAAATGATATTACCGCAGGGAAAATTTTAATTGATTACAAAACGAATACCGTTATCGCAAAAGGTATCCCTGATGAAAACGGTAAATACACTCAGCTACCCGTGTTCAAAACTACAGGTAACGAAAGCACTCAAGATTCTTTGATTTTTAACTACAAAACCAAAAAGGCTGTCATCTACGGTTTAGAAACTGTGCAAGATGGAATCAATACGTTGGGCGAAAGAACAAAAAGAGTAAATGACTCAACAATCTTTATTCGCAATATAATTTTTACCACCTCAGACCCAAGAAATCCTGATTACTATTTAAAAACTACCAAAGCAAAAGTAGTTCCTGGAAAGAAAATCATTACTGGATCCACAAATTTGGTCATTGCTGATGTACCTACTCCAGCCATCTTTCCATTTGCTTATTTTCCTTTGACCAAAAATAGAACATCTGGGGTTATTTTCCCCACCTATGGTGAATCGGCAAACCAAGGTTTCTTTTTGCAGAACGGTGGTTATTACTTAGCACTAAACGATTATTTTGACTTAAAGGTGACTGGTGACATTTATTCCAACAGCAGTTGGGGTATCAATGTGGCCTCTAATTATAAATTAAAATATAAATTTAGTGGAAATTTTAGTTTTAACTACGACAATTTAATTAGCGGTATTGAGGGCTTCTCTAGTTATAGCGAAGCTAAAAACTTCAATATAAGATGGTCTCACAGCCAGGATTCTAAAGCTTCTCCAAATAGTAGATTTTCTGCGTCAGTAAACTTAGGAAGTAGTCAATATTTTAGACAATCCGTAAATGAAACCAATACAGGTATGGGATTAACCAACACCCTTAGTTCTTCTGTATCATTTTACAAAAATTTTGTTGGCACCCCTTTTAGCTTGAATCTATCTGCAAACCACAGACAGAACACGAATACTAAAACCGTATACCTAACGCTGCCCTCCTTACAGTTAAATATGGATAGGCTATTTCCATTTGCACCAAAAAGTGGATCGCAAAAAAATGCTTTCCAAAAAATTGGACTGACTTACTCCTTTAAAGCAGAAAATAAAATAGAGACAACCGAAGATGATTTTTTTAGTAGTAAGATGTTTGATAGCGCACAAAATGGAGCGCAGCACAACCTTGGTCTTAGTACAAACATGAAACTCTTCAAATATTTTTCTTTGTCTCCTAGTATGAACTATAAAGAGGTATGGTACTCCGAAAAAATACACAAAGAATATGTAGAAACTGAACAGAAAGTTGTTACCCAAACCCTTTCAGGCTTTAGCGCTTTTAGAGATTATAGTGCCTCAACCTCTATAAGCACAACTATCTATGGTATGTTTAAATTTAAAAACAGTAAGCTAAAAGCAATAAGACACACTATTAGACCTTCCATATCATATACCTATAGACCAGATTTTGGATTTTATTACGAAGAGGTACCTGAAAACGCAGATGCCACAAGCTTTGAAACCTACTCTAGATTTGACAATGGTATCTATGGTACTCCCTCAAGGGGTACAGCAAACTCATTAGGGTTTAGCATCGCTAATTCTTTAGAAGGAAAAATGAAAAACAAAGAAGATCCAGAGGGGGAGGACATCAAAGTCAATCTTTTAAACTCCTTAAATCTTAGCAGTAATTACAATTTTAAGGCAGATGAATTTAAACTATCACCTGTAAACATTAGTGCTGGAACTACATTGTTTAAGAAAATGAATGTAAATTTTGGTACTTCTCTTGATCCCTACGCACTGGATGTTAACAATAGAAGAATTAATCAATACAATTTTAAAAACGGGGGAGCATTATTTAGAATGACTAGAGCAAACTTTACTACGAGTTACGCTATCTCCAATGATGATTTCTCTAAAGACATTGAAGAGACTGAGAAAAAAGATAATGAGGAAGAGGACACCGCATACGACCAAGATTTATTTGGTGCCAACAACCCCAACTCGAATGATTTCTCTGTTAAACCTCAAAACGAACCTAAAGAGCAAAAAGACATCACCAATTTGCCTCAATACATTTCTGCAATGCCTTGGAGCTTGAGACTCTCCTTCTCGACCAACTACGCAAATAGCCAAAGGCAAAATAAAATATCTTCAGCTTCTTTAATGTTTTCAGGAGATATTGAATTGAGCCCAGGATGGCAAGTAGGAGCGTCGTCTGGTTATGATTTTATCAACAAAGGATTCTCGTATACAAACCTAAGATTCACAAGAGACTTAAGAAGCTGGAGCATGAACTTTAACTGGGTTCCTCTTGGAAACTACAGTTCATACTACTTTTTTATTGGGGTAACATCTTCTGTACTTAGCGACTTGAAATGGGATAAAAGAAAGACTAACTACGATTATTAACTCAAGTACATCTTTATTTTTTCTTGTAATTCGTTAGTGGTCGAATACAATTCGAACTCACCATCAACAATAAAAGAAATCTCTCCTGTTTCCTCAGAAACAACAAGACAGATGGCGTCTGTTTTTTCTGTTACCCCGATAGCAGCTCTATGTCTAAGACCAAATCTGCTAGGCATTTTATTTTCTGACAAAGGCAAAACCACTCTAGTCGCAACCACAAAATTTTCTTTAACGACTATCGCTCCATCATGTAAGGGGCTGTTTTTGTAAAAAATACTTTCTAATATCGGTACATTGATCTCTACATTCATGGCATCTCCCTTCTCCTTTAAAAAATCTAAACTATTGTTTCTTTCCAGAACAATAAGAGCTCCCGTTCTTGAGACTCCAAATTTTTCACAAGCCATCACCAAACTGTTGATATCTAAATCAATTGAAATTTCTGCTTTTAAAAACTTTAATTGATTGATGAAATTTCTTTTATTACTAAAATTAGTAGACCCCAACATCAATAAAAACTTTCTCATCTCTGGATGAAAAATAATAATCAACGCAATCGCTCCTCCGCTTATTAGGGTTCCTAATAATGAACTAAACATTTCCATATGCAACGCTTGGGTGACTTTATATATTAAGAACACAATCGCAATACCAATGAAAATATTAATTGCAACGGTTCCTTTTAACAACTTGTATACATTGAAAAGTAAAAAAGCAACTAAAAGAATGTCTAAAACATCAATAAAGGTAAATTCCAAAAAACTAAACACAGGCCTATTTTTATAATACTTGTCTAAAAGTAATCATTTTTAAAGAAATTCATATTTTGATTCCAAAAAACTAACATTTATATTCGCTTAAAATACACGATCATGAATGAAATCACTGAGATACTTAAGTATACCGTCCCGGCAATGATAACAGGAGGAATTGCTGCATACTTTTTAAAACAATATCTCTCTTTAGAGCATAGCAAACGTAAATTTGAACTTCTAAACGATAAAAAAAAACAGAGTTTGCCCATAAGACTTCAAGCTTATGAGAGAATGATCTTATTTTTAGACCGTACAAGTATGACTAACATTGCGAGTAGAATAGAGCCTGAACAAACAAATAAAATTGAATACGCAAAACGATTGATCTTACAAATAAACTCTGAATATGAGCATAATTTAGCTCAACAAATATATGTTAGTGAAGAATGCTGGACAATGATAAACAACACCAAAACGACCATTCTAAACAACATTACCGCTTGTAGCATGCAAGATGATCTTAAAAGCGGAAAAGACCTCCAACAAGAACTCATAAAATTAGGCCTAGAAGGTCTTTCCTCTACACAAATAGCACAACAATACATCCAAAGAGAAGTCAAAAGCATCCTCTAAGTTTTTGCATTTTGGCCTAAGGGCTTAAAAAAGTCTTTACATCAGTCTCTCAAATATATTTTGGAAGCACCCAAAGCCACTTTGGTCGTAAACGTTTGTTCTTGAGTCTCTAAATCGAAAACATAAAAACTGCTTTGTGCTGTATAATTTGGCTCTACCCCATAAAGGCGTCCATACTTTACATCCATACCATACAAATTTTGAGCGATTAAAACCGTCGCAGATAAGACCTCATCATTCTCATTAATTTTAAATACTTTCCCTTCAGCATAATAGTAGATCTCTCCGGCATCAAAGACCATCAAACTCGGGTGTTCTCCTTCCTTAAAAGGCAATGAAGAAATTACAGTATTGCTAGTCACATCAATCGTTTGAATTGCTCCAACAGTATGCCCTTCGATAGACCAATCAGTAGGGTTATAAATGGTGTTCCCTTCAGACAAAACAACTAAATTATCGTGGCTGTTAAAAAACAATTCGTCAGGATTATCTTCTACCTTGATTTCAGAAACACTGTCAGACAAAGTATCAATAATAGAAATGATGTTATTCGTGCCATAAGCTCCTTTATGAGAAACATATAATTTATTTCCTTTTGAGATTATACGCTCTGGACCATTACCTACTGAAATTGTTTTTTCTACTTTATTATTGCTAAGATCAACAACCGCAATAAAATCATCTGTCGTATTATAGGGATCACCCCAGTTGGTCACATAACCTTTCTCACCTATTACCGTCATAAAACGGGGCGTTTTTAAGTCCTCTTTAATTTCACCTGTTTTGATAAAAGAACTTTTATCAACAACAGAAATGGTGTTGGTATTGTCCACAATAATATACGCACTGATTTCACTGAAAGCTATAGATTGCAAAAAAGTTCCCAGCTGTACACCATTGGCACTTAGATAAATAAATTGATGCTTTGCAGATTGATCTGATGACAAATAGGTTACAGAACCGGTTCCTGCTCCCGACCCTTCTCCACTGATCAAAATCCCCGTCGTATAATCTCTTTCAACTAAAGTTATAGAATCTTGATGACAAGACACTAGACTAAACACGACCACTAAAAGTATTATTAATTGTTTGTACATTCTAATTTATTTATAGTTTATAATTGATATTAATGTTAAAATTTGTACCTGGCATTGGCCTTAAAACACTGAAGGAATACAGTTCGTTAAACATATTCTTTATCGATAATTCTACGTGTAATGATTTGGCTTGATCTTGAAAAAATAGGACACCCATTCCTAAATTAAAAACTGTAAATCCCTGTAGTATATTTGCAGTATGATTAAGATTATCTTCTGTAGTAAATACTTTACTCTGACTCAAATTTTGGACATAAGCAGTTAAATTTCCATTTTGGTAATTGACTATACTATTAAACAAATGTCTGGGTACAAAGATCAAGTCTTTGTGCGTGTCTACATCTTTGGCCATAGTATAAGTGTAATTTGTAGTGGCTTCTATAAATTGATGGTTTGAAATAGAGTAGTAAAAATTTGAATAAAATTCTACTCCCGTATGTGTCGACTCCTCTAAATTAATTGGCTTCCAGCTTGTTGAGTTTATTTGTGGGGTCCAAATAATTTTGTCCATAACATCCATAAAAAAGATAGTTGTCTTGAGCGTAAGCCAATTGTTTTTATACTGATACCCCAAATCAACCTGATTTGATTTTTCTGGTATCAAATCAAGATTTCCTTGATTGTTTGGCCAATACAATTCATTTAGGGTTGGCACTCTATAATTACTCGAGATGTTAAGTAGTATTTCATGAGCATCCTTCAATGTATAATTGGTTCCAACAACAAAAACTGGTGGAACATGAAAAGCAGAATTGAACTCTTTTTTCAACTCAATGTTATACTCCCATTGCTCCATAAAAAAAGATTGAAAACCAATTGCAAAAGCATACTGTTCCCTTGTTCTTGGAGAAATTTGATTCGTTTTACCTTCAATATTTTGGAAGTCCAAAAATGTATTTAAGGATGAGTTTTGATTGAAAAAATAGGTAAAATCATAGTTAAACAACCATCTTTTCGATTTACCAAAATCATAATCAAAGTTGTTTTTATCCACAAAATACCTGTACTCCTGAGTCAAATATGCAGTTTTAAGCACATGAGAAAACCTATTTTTCTGTACCTTCCAAACCCATAAATTTCGTTGATTTACATCTATGTATTTATCATTAGTTTCTGGTTGAGTTAAGTTTCCTGAAAACAATCTGTCTCCCTTGTAACCCGTTGTGTAAAAACTTAATGTATTTCCATCTGAAAACTGATAACCTAAACTTAAACTCAATCCGTAGTTCTGATAGTTTCCATTGTTATTTGTTAAAAAATCACCCTTTTCATCTTTATATCGAGTATCAATTAACTCATAATCATTTGTAGATTTGTTTACGCTAGCGCCTAACTTTACCGCCCACTGCTTGGAACCAAAACTTGTTTTTAAGAAATTTGAGGTGGTATTGAAACTACCATAAGATCCAAACAAATGAAGGTTTTGATGTTTCTTGAAATATAAATTATCATTTGCGTGAATAGAACCTCCTATGGCTCCAGAACCATACTTTACAGAGCCTCCACCACTTTTGACAACAATTTCATCAGCAGTACTCAAGGATAAACTGTTTAATCCTGTCTGTCCATTCCCAAAGGCATTGATATTGATCCCGTTCCACATAACAGCAGTATTTTCTGCTGAAGTTCCTCTAAAACGAGCTGAACTCGCTCCTCCGTTTCCGTAATCTCTAACCGAAACTGGAGTGTTAAAACGTATAATCTCTGTTAAATTTGTTGCATTTTTCACCATCTGTTCACTTGTCAACAGGGTGGTTTTCTGACCTACTACATTATTTCTAACATAAGAGTCAGCTACAAGGATAACCTTCTCTAAACGATTGATGGAATCATTTTGAGCAAAAACTACGGCACTACATAAGAGGCCACCAAAAAAAAGTGTTCTACATCTTTTCATCATAAATTTCCTTTGCTCCCGAAAGAATTTATATTTATGATTGTGGCAGGTCTCCTGGCTCACGTCTTGCTACTACCTTCCCATTTTTAAAACAGTGGTTTTAGAGTGTAGCAAGCACTTTATTTCTAAAGCTAAGCTTACAGTTGCGGGGACAGCTCTTGATTTAAACAAGATTCCCTTTTAATTTTATTCTCCCATATTACTAGAGGGCATAAAAACCAAAATCTAGGCAAAACTACGTTCTTTATTTTAATGAAACGAATATCATTGACATATATTTGGGGAATAATCTTTAATAATCAATAAAACTTGTTAATCTTTGTGAAAGCTTGTCTGTTGCTTATCTGTGAGGATTAGTTATTTATTTTAAATACTTCCTCTAGAAAAGTAAGCCATAGCCGCTGAATTGATCAACATTAGACGATTTTATTATGAAATTTTATATCATCACTCTGTTTACCCTTATAGCCTGTCAACCAAAAGCAACAGAGAGCAGCAACACCAATACGATCAACAAATTAAAATACGCAAAAGGTTTTACTTATGAGAAATATGACAAATACATCAAAATTATTGTAAAAACCCCCTACAAAGGAGCGACCACCCCAAATGAATACATCATCATTAAGGGGGACACTGTGATGAAACCCAATCATAAAAACCAAACCATTGTTAAAACTCCAATCAAAAAAATAATTGCTACCTCCACGACTCAAATCCCTGTTTTTGAAGCACTAAAAAGCGAAACTCTGCTCGTAGGGTATCCTAACACTAAATTTGTATCTTCTCTAAAAACTAGAGCATTAATAGACAATGGAGACATTATTGACCTTGGTCATGAGGAACATATGGATATAGAAACCATTTTAGACCTGCAACCAAATATTCTATTTGCTTTTGGAGTCAACAAAATCAATAAGGATCTTGAAACATTGGAAAACTCAGGTATTTCTATTGTAACAGATTCTAGTTGGCTAGAGGAAACTCCATTGGGAAGAGCAGAATGGATTAAATTTTTCGCTTTGTTTTTAAATCAAGAGAAAGAAGCTGACCTCGTGTTTGATAAAATAGTGAGAAACTATAACGGTGCATTGAAAGAAATCAAGAAAGGTATCCAAAAACCAAGTATGCTGTACGGAAGTATTTATAATGATATTTGGTATGCACCCGCTGGTGATAGCTATGTAGCTCAAATGATGAGAGATGCAAGCATCAACTATTACTGGCAAAACACACCGAGCAATGGAAGCTTAGCACTACCCTTTGAAAAAGTATTCCTCGAGGCAAAGGATGCCGAATTTTGGTTTGCTCCAGGTCATGTGCTTGACAAAAAATCACTAATAGATAGCAACAAACACTATGCTGCCTTTAAATCCTTTAAAACCAATCGCATTTTCACCTATTCAAATACTACTGGTGCCCAAGGTGGTTTAATTTTTTTTGAACTTGGTGCTTTAAGACCTGACCTGGTGTTAAAAGATTTTATAAAAATTTGTCACCCCCAAATCTTGCCCAAATACCAAACTACCTTCTTTAAAAGATTAGAATAAAGTAGTTTGGTCGTTTTCACCATCCTCAACTGTATCTTCTAGCACCTCAACTTCTTCCACAGGAGTATGAGGTAAGGGCTCTAACCTATTAACCAATTTAACTTTGTTATCCGTCAATTGATTCCCTAGTGCTTTTATCCCTTTAACCGCGATAAAATCTTCCAAACTAAGCTGCATAGCATCTAGACTACGTTTGCTAAATATAATCTCTACTTTAGGTCTATAATCGGTTACGACGATTTGTAGTTTTGTTTTTGGGTGATCACTAATAAACAATTCTTCTTTGTTTGGTTGATCTACAACAAAACGTTTTACATAATACCTTTCTTTTTCCCCTTCATAATAAATGGCAGAAATAGGCTTGTTTGGCACCCACTTTTCTAGCACAACCATATCATTATCGAAATGAGTTGTTAACGCTGGAGTAATGGTTTTTATTTTACCCGATTGGGTAGCAACCAATAACTGATCTTCAGCTGTAAACTCTCCTAACAATTCTCCCCTACCTTCAACATTTAAACGTTGTACTGAGTCATCAAACCAAATCTTACGGGGCTTCAAGGTAGAAGTCCCAGCCGTCTTAAATTCTATTTTTTTAACGGAATACTTGGTGATTAAATTTCCTTTGGAAGATCTTCCTTTGATCATCAAGTCTGAAAAATCAACATCCCATTTGACCTTTTTTAAACCTGCCAAAGGTTTTAACTCAACAGCAACTGTTTCTGCCTCTCCATTGGGATTGGCACTCAAATACCAAACCGTAGAGCCTTTGTTTCCTGCCGTTAAATTGTAAGCTCTGTCTCTTGTTACAGAAGTCACGTTAAAACGTTTCATGTAGCTGGGACCAGAACGTCCATCTCGATACATCATGTTGTAAGTCGTTCGTTTGTCGCCCTTCTTAAAAATAGCAATATGTATTATATCTTTTCCGACAAATGTTTTCTGTGCTACTTTACTTACCATCATCGTCCCATCTTTACGGAACACAATAACATCATCAATATCCGCACAGTCTGCGACAAACTCGTCTTTTTTAAGTGAAGTTCCTACAAAACCTTCGGCTCTATTTACATATAACTTTTCATTACGCATCACTACTTTTGTAGCTTCTATATCGTCAAAAGTTCTTATTTCTGTCAAACGTGGCTTGTCTTTCCCATATTTTTCTTTGAGTCTCTTAAAATAATCAATAGCAAACTCAATTAAATTGTCTAAATGATTTCTCACCACTGCTATTTCGTCTTCTAAGCTCTCAATCAATTGCTTTGCTTTGTCAATATCAAACTTAGAAATACGCTTAATTTTGATTTCGGTCAACCGAACAATATCTTCTTCTGTAACGTCACGTTTTAAATGAGTAATATGAGGTTTTAACCCTTTATCAATAGCAGAAATCACTCCCTCCCAAGTTTTTTCTTCTTCGATATCACGATAAATTCTATTTTCAATAAAAATACGCTCTAAGGAAGCAAAATGCCATTTCTCTTGTAGTTCTCCTAACTGAATTTCTAATTCACTTTTCAATAAATTCAGCGTGTTGTTAGTTGAAATTTTTAGAATATCTGAAACCCCAACAAATACAGGTTTGTGATCTTGAATAACACAACATAAGGGTGAAAGAGACATGCCACAATTGGTAAACGCATATAAAGCATCTATGGTTTTATCTGGTGAAATACCAGAGGATAAATGAATTAAAATCTCTACATTTCTAGCTGTGTTATCTTCAATTCGTTTTATTTTAATCTTTCCTTTATCATTGGCTTTCAATATCGAATCTATCAATGAAGTAGTTGTCGTCCCAAAAGGAATTTCATTGATAACCAAAGTCTTTTTATCTAATTGGGAGATTTTAGCACGAACTCTAACCTTTCCTCCTCGTGCACCATCATTATAATTGGTCACATCAACCACACCACCAGTTAAAAAGTCTGGATAAATACTAAAACTTCTTCCCTTGAGTATTTTAATCGAAGCATCGATCAATTCATTAAAATTATGAGGTAATATTTTAGTAGACAGTCCAACCGCTATCCCCTCACCTCCTTGAGCGAGTAGCATTGGAAATTTTACCGGTAAATGGATTGGTTCTTTCCTTCGACCATCATAAGAAGCTTGCCAATCTGTTGTTTTGGGATTGAACACTACTTCCAAAGCAAACTTAGACAATCGTGCTTCAATATATCGAGCGGCAGCTGCGCGGTCACCCGTTAGGATATTACCCCAGTTCCCTTGCATATCGATTAACAATTCCTTTTGACCTATTTGGACCATAGCATCAGAAATTGAGGCATCACCATGTGGATGATACTGCATACAGTGCCCCACCAGATTGGCTACTTTGTTGTAACGTCCATCATCTAGGTCTTTCATAGACTGCATGATACGTCTTTGCACAGGCTTGAAACCATCCGCAATGGCTGGTACAGCTCGCTCTAGGATTACATAAGAGGCATAATCTAAGAACCACTCCTTGTACATTCCTGTTACTTTGGTTATGGTCTCTTGACTTTCAGAATATTGATTGTCGAATTCGTTTTCTTCTTGATTGTTGATATCGTCTTGCATAGGATTGCAATAATTATGATTTGAGGTATACCTTTTTTACTAATTCTTTTTGATTTAATTGGAAATTATTGTGCCCAATCTGGAAATGTATGAAAATCTATCTGAAAAACATAAGGAATCCAAAAATAGACAACCAGTACGATGACCATAACGGCCAATAAATTTAACAAAAAACCTATTTTAATCATCTCTAACATCTTTATTTTACCTGTACCAAACACCAAAGCATTTGGAGCTGTAGCCACAGGAAACATAAAAGCCATAGAAGAGGCTAAAGTTACAGATAGCATGAGGATGATGGGATGACATCTTAATGTTTTTGCAACACCTGAAATGACAGGAAGCATGATTTCTGTGGTAGCGGTATTGGAGGTGATTTCTGTAAGAAAAACGATAAAACCAACTAACATCCCTAAAATACCAACATCAGATCGTGAGGTAAAAAAGAACATCAATTGCTCTCCTAGATAAACGGATAAACCTGAAACCACAAAAGCCTTTGCTATCGCAAAACCACCACCCAAAAGAAAAACCACATCCCATGGTATTTTTCTTGTAATTTCCCATGTTACCAACGGTTTTTGTTTATCTGAGCTTGGGATTAAAAACAATAATAAAACAACAAAAACAGCAACGGTCCCGTCATTTACAAAATGAGGAAAGGGAAACAACTGACTCCAACCTGGTAAATAAAAATCACCTAAAACCAATTCTCTTCGAAACAACCATAAAAAAATAAGGAGTAAAAAAACATAGAATACCCTTTTTTGTTCAGTTGTGGTATGCCCTAAGAGATTATATTCTTTTTTAAAATAACTTCCCTCAAGCTTTAGCTTCGATTTACCTTTTGGAACACTTGTAAAATATAAAAGAAACAAGACAATCATAAACATCACTACAACAATAGGTAAAGCCATGATCATCCACTGAGCAAAAGATATCTCTGGAATCTTAGGAAACAAAACTTCTGAAATTCTTGCATATGACAAATTCGGAGGAGTCCCTATTAGGGTACCTACCCCACCAATTGAACAAGCATATGCGATACTCAAAAATAAATGAGTATTGAATTTTCTCATTTTAGACTCCTCCCCTTTTTTATTTAGCACTGTAACAACCGATAAACCTATGGGTATCATCATCATGGCAGCTGCAGTATTAGAAATCCACATCGACAACAAAGAAGAACAAAGCATAAACCCCAACATAATCCTAAAGAAACTTGTACCTGTATAAGACAATATCTTAAGCGCAATACGCTGGTGTAGATTCCATTTTTCTATAGTCAATGCAATAATAAATCCCGCTATAAAAAGAAAGATAACATGGTTAATGTATGCCTCAGAAACTAATTTACCATCAAGTATACCGAAGGTGGGAAATAAAACCAAAGGCAACATAGAGGTTAATCCTATTGGCAAAGCTTCTGTGCACCATAAAAAAGCAATCAAAACTGTAACAGCCAAAGTATTAGTCATCAATCTTTGACCTTCTAAATTTACAAAAAAAAGAATACCTATAAACAAAAGCAATCCAAATAATACCAGTTTATAATTGACTGTTTTTTGTTTCATGACACAATTCTACTTTAATTTTTTCCTTAATGTTATTATTCTTCAACAACATCTAATTCATACTTCAAGTTGTCAATAATAAACTCTTGACGATCTGGTGTATTTTTACCCATATAAAACTCTAACATGGTCTCTGTTGGATTTTCTTTATCCAACATGACAGGATCCAAACGAATATTCTCTCCTATAAAATGTTGAAATTCGTCTGGTGATATTTCTCCCAATCCTTTAAATCGTGTAATCTCTGGTTTTCCTGTTAATTTTTCAATTGCACTCTGTTTTTCCTCCTCAGAATAGCAATAGATTGTTTGTTTTTTATTTCTTACCCTAAACAGGGGAGTATCTAGAATATACAAATGTCCTTCTTTGATGACCTCAGGAAAAAATTGCAGAAAAAAAGTAATCAACAATAAACGTATGTGCATCCCATCAACGTCTGCATCTGTTGCAATAATTACGTTATTGTAACGTAGATTTTCAATACCATCTTCAATATTTAAAGCAGCCTGTAAAAGATTAAATTCCTCGTTTTCATAAACTATCTTTTTGCTCAACCCATAGCAGTTCAAAGGCTTTCCTTTCAAACTAAAAACTGCTTGTGTATTTACATTCCTTGATTTGGTTATCGAACCACTTGCAGAATCTCCCTCTGTGATAAACAATGAAGTATCCAAGTGCCCTTCTTTTTTTGTATCAGCCAAATGAATCCTACAGTCTCGCAATTTTTTATTGTGAACGCTTGCTTTTTTTGCTCGATCTCGTGCAATCTTTCTTATCCCTGACAATTCTTTGCGCTCTTTTTCGGCTTGCATGACCTTTTTCTGAATGGCTTCTGCTGTGGAAGGGTTTTTATGTAGATAATTGTCTAAATTATTTTTGACAAAATCGTTGATATAGGTTCGAACCGTAGGTAAATCCCCTCCCATTTCTGTAGATCCTAGTTTTGTTTTGGTTTGGCTTTCAAAAACAGGTTCCATCACTTTAATGGCAATAGCAGTTACTATTGATTTTCTAACATCAGAGGCATCAAAATTTTTACCAAAAAACTCACGGATGGTCTTAACGACAGCTTCTCTAAAAGCATTTTGGTGAGTCCCCCCTTGTGTGGTGTGCTGCCCATTAACAAAAGAATGATACTCTTCACTGTATTGTGTTTTACTGTGAGTCATGGCTATTTCTATGTCATCTCCTCTTAAATGGATGATCGGATATGCCATCGTTTCTTCATGAATATTTTCCTCTAGTAAATCTTTTAAACCGTTTTTAGAGACGAATTTTTCCCCATTAAAAACAATCGTCAAACCAGGGTTCAAATAGACATAGTTTTTGATCATCTTTACAACATACTCACTACGGAACTTATAATTTGAAAAAATTGAAGCGTCTGGATGAAAAACTACTTTTGTCCCTCGTCTAGAAGAAGTGGATTCCAAAGGGCTTTGATTGACCAACTCACCTTTTTCAAACGCTGCCATTGTGGTTTGACCATCACGTATAGATTGAATAGAAAAAGAACTCGACAAGGCGTTTACCGCCTTGGTTCCCACACCGTTTAACCCAACAGACTTTTTAAATGCCCGTGAATCGTATTTTCCTCCTGTGTTCATTTTAGAAACCACATCGACCACTTTACCCAAAGGCACACCGCGGCCGTAATCTCTAATCTTAACCTGATCGTCTTTGACCGAAATCTCAATGGTTTTTCCAGCTCCCATCACAAATTCATCTATAGCGTTATCGATAACTTCTTTTATCAATATATAAATACCATCATCTTGCGAAGACCCATCTCCAAGCTTACCAATATACATCCCTGGTCTCATCCTGATATGCTCCTTCCAGTCTAGTGATCGTATATTATCTTCGGTATATTTAGCTTCTTGACTCATGAAAAAAATCTAATTTTGGTTATTGTTAAATTTAAGATAATAATCAACGCTTTCAACAATATTATACCTGAATTATCAACAGGTTTTTAACCTTTCTA